>JAFAWJ010001109.1 GCA_019242065.1 Chloroflexota bacterium | reverse complement strand
TCCGCGGGACCGCATGCTCGATCGTCGCGAGCTGCCGCAGTTGCGGATCCTCGAGGGTGGTCTGGACGCGGCGACGCTCAGACGGCTGCGACGGCTTGCGGCACATGAGCCGATTCCGACGCGGCCCAGCCGCCTGGCGGCGATCCTCGGCGTGCTGATCGTGCTGTGCCTGCTGAGCCAGATGCTGGGGATGGTGCTGATTCACTGGCGCTGACCTACAGCGACAGAGCAATTTGACGCGGATTTCAGATTGTGACGTCCGCATGACGCTTTTTCGTCGCCGCGTGACGCTTTTTCGGCGCGGCGTGACGGTCCGTGTGACGCTTCGCGATTACGCTTGAGACGCGTGAAGGCGAGCGCGGGCGGCGGCGGGCAGGCGGAGTCGGAGAGGGCGACGGCGGTGTCGATCGATGGCACGTGACGCAGTTGACGCGCAGGCGGCAGCTGATCGGGCGGTGTCGGAGGGCGAGTGACGTGCTAGGGCCGGACGCCGATCTTCGAGAGGATCCAGTTCGTTTGCGCCTGGTTCAGGGACAGCTTCACGTCCTGGCTGCTGCGCTGGGTATTCAGCCAGTCGTTGAACGCTTTTTGCCGCAACGTGGTGAGCTGGTCGGGCGGGACCGCACGGTTTGGATCGGTTTCCAGTACCTGCAAGATGTGAAAGCCGGCCGTGTCGCCCACCACACCGCTGAGCTGACCAGGCTGCAGCGCGAAGACGGCATCGTCAATGGCTTTGGTCTGCACGCCTTTGCCGAACCAGCCCATGTCACCACCACTGGCCTTGGTGGCCGTATCGGTCGAGTTCTGCTGCGCGAGGGTGGCAAAGTCCGCGCCGTTTTGCAGTTGCGACAACAGATCGTTGGCCTGGTCCTGGGTGGTCACCAGGATCTGACGCGCGTGGACCTGGGGCTGCACGGCAGGGACCTGCTCCTCGCCGATGGCAGCTGAGACTTTGTCCTGGAGCAACCCGCGTTCGAGGATCGTGCGCAGCTCGGGCTCGGTCAGGTTGTTCTTGTCGAGGAGCTGCTGGAGGGCGGGGCCGTAGGCTGAGTCCTCGAGCGTGGGAACGGGAGTCGGGGTGGTCGCGGCGGCGGGCGTGGCGGACTGATCTGACGCGGCGGCGGGCGTGGCATCGGCGCCGGTGACCGCGGAGATGGCCGTGGCATCCGCCACCGGCGTGCCGACGGCGTTCGCGGCTGAGGCGGCCGCCGCATCCGAAGTCGTCGTGGTGGTAGTCGCCGCGGCGCCTGGCAGGGCGGCGGCCGTGGCATCCGACGCGGGCGAGGCGCCCGCGGCACCCGAGACGGCCGTGGCGTCCGCGGGCGGTGTGGCGGCGGGGGTGGGCGCGGGATTCGTGGCCGCGTTGAAGCTCGCGACGGTCTCCCGCTCCTTGTCGTCGAGCTCCGCCGGCGAGACGCTGATGCCGCGCCGCGCGGCTTCCTGGGCGATGACATGCGCGTCCACCAGGTCGTTGAGCACCGAATTGGGCAGCGAGCGCTTCTGCTGGTCGACATAATCCGCGGTGGTCGACGGATCACCCATTTGTGACGCCTGGGCGTCGATGGCGTGCGCCTGCGGCCGAACTTCGTCCAGCAGTTGCCCGGCGGTGATCGAGTCGGGCCCGACCTGGGCGACCACCTGGTTGGCCTGAACGACGTTGTCGTAGATGATGCCGACGGCGAAGATCAGCGCGACGACGATCGCCAGCGCGGCCACCGCGGCGTACAGCAATTTGAGCTGGTGCTGCTCGCGCTGCCAGTGCGAGCGTTGGCGGCGGCTCGGGGCGGCCGCCGCGGCCCGGACGGTGGCGCTTCTACTTTCGTGCGCGGATCGAACGCGTCGCGTGCCCGAGGGCGGCGGAGGATTGCTGCTCATGGCCAGATCGACGCGTGAGTCGAACCAAACGGATCAGGCTTCTGCGGCCGCGACGGGGGCCGCCTCGGCGGCCGGCTCTTCGACTGCAACCGTCGCGGATGCAACCGGCGCGGAGACAACCGGCGCGGCGGCGGCGGGTACTGAGGCAACCGGCCCAGCGGCTGCGGCTTCGCTCGGCTGTCCGTCTGGCGCTGGCTCGGCAGCGGCGCCATCCGCTGGCGCGGGTACCGCTGCCTCAGGGACGCCGTCGACATCCGCGGGTCGCGGGCGGGCGCCACGGAATGGTGGCGCGCCGGGCTCACGCACCAGGACACCCGTCACGCGGATGTGCTCGGCGGTGAAGGGCAGCATGGCCAGTTGTCGCGCGCGCTTGAGGGCAACGTTGAGTGAGCGCTGATGCGCGGCGCAGGTGCCGGTCTTGCGGCGCGGCTCGATCTTGCCGCGTTCGGACAGGAAGCGCCGCAGACGAACCAGATCCTTGTAGTCGACCTCTTTGATCTTGTCGACGCAGAACTGACACACCTTGCGTCGCGGTGTGAACTTGCGGCCAGCGCCGAATTCGCCCGGGCGGCGGCGAGCGCCGGTCGGACGGGTGCCAGATGTGGGAGCCGAAGCTGGGGCCGCGGGAGCGGCGGGTGCAGCAGGCGTCGTCATGAGTCGGTCAGGTTCCTTTCTCTGGGGAGCAGCCCCCGCGTGCTGGCGGGGGCAGAAAGGTCGGCAGAGTATAGCGTCGATGTCGAGGCACTACCTCAGAAGGGCAGGTCCTCCAGGTCGGCGGCGTCCTCGCGGGCGGCTGAGCTACCGACGGGTTGGTAGGCACGGGCGGGTGCGGCGGTGTCGAAGTCGCCCGTGCCCTGGCCAAAGTCGCCGTCGCGCTGACGATTTTCCAGGACGATGACGTCGCTGGCGACGACGTCGAGCGAGAAGCCTTTATTGCCGTTCTGTGATTCGTACTGCCGCGATTCGAGCCGACCCTCGACGTAGACGCGGGTGCCCTTGGTCACGCGCTCGGACAGGGTTTCGGCCTGGCGACCGAAGACCGTGACGCTGAACCACTCGGTATGGTCGGCCCACTCGCCGTCGCGCTCGCGGCGACGTGTCGTGGCCGCGACGCTGAACCGCGTCACGGGCTGACCGTTCTGGGTGTACCGCTTCTCGGGATCGCGGCCCAGATTGCCAATGACGATCACTTTGCACAGGCCTGCCATGGGCGTGGGCCTCCCTCTGTCCGTCTGCTTTCCGTAAGGTTAGTCGCGGACGGCGGCCACCGGGGCCGGCGCCGGCGTGAGCCCCTCGGCGCGGACGAGCAGATGGCGGATCACGCTCTCGGTGAGCTTGAGGGCACGTTCGATCTCCGCGGCAGCGTTGGGTGG
>JAFAWJ010001052.1 GCA_019242065.1 Chloroflexota bacterium | reverse complement strand
GCGAGCTGATCGTCCCGTCCGGCGCGGCCCGCTTCCTGGTAATACTCCTCGACACTCGGCGGAATCTCACGGTGAATCACGAATCGAATGTCAGGTTTGTCTACGCCCAGCCCGAACGCGTTGGTGGCCGCGATGACACGCACCTCGCCTGACATGAAGGCGGCCTGCACGCGTTCGCGATCAGACTTGCGCCGCTGACCATGGTAGTAGTCGGCCGAAATCCCCCACTCACGAAGCCAGTGGGCGGTCTGCTGCGCGGCGCGCGTTGTGGCAGTGTAAATAATGCCGGAGCCGCGCATGGCCTCCCGCAGCGTATCCGGCAATTCCGGCGCGAGCTCGCCCTGGAAGATCTGCTGCAGAACAGCCCGATCCTGGCGTTTGTCCTCCACCCGAATAACCTCGAGAAACAGGTTCGGGCGGTCGGTCTCGCGCACGACGACCGTTGGTTCGCGCATGCCAAGGTGTTGGACGATGTCTCGACGGACCCACGCGTTGGCTGTCGCCGTGAGGGCCAGGACAACCGGGCGACCAAGCTCTTCGATTGCCGCGCGCACATTCAGGTACGCCGGACGGAAGCTGTGACCCCACTCTGAGATGCTGTGAGCTTCGTCGACCACCAGCAGGGCCACGTGGCCCCGAAGGCGGCGGACCACCTCGGGGTTTTCCAGTCGCTCGGGCGTGAGGTACAGCAGTTGTGCCTCACCGCTTGTCGTCCGTTCGAGGGCACTTTCATTGTCGGAGTCTGACTGCGTACTGCTCAATGACTCAGCCGGAATGTCAAGCTGCGCGAGCGCATTGAGCTGGTCGTGCATCAGCGCGAGAAGTGGCGAGACGACGACCGTCACGCCTATGAGCAACTGGGAGGTGAGCTGATAGGCGAGCGATTTCCCTGCGCCGGTCGGCAGCACGGCCAGAACGTCGCGCCGCGCGAGCAGGTTGCGGATGACTTCTTCCTGGCCCGGACGGAAGTCGGCGTGCCCAAACCGCGAATGCAGGATCTGCACGGTCTGGGCGTCGGACACATCGGGCGGAGCTGTTTTTCCTCGAGACACGCGCTCACCGAGTGATGCACGCTGTGGGCCACAGGCTGTTCCGATTCATCGAGGCCACACCCAGACGAGCCGCCTTCGGAGTCAGTCAGGTTGCGCCCGCTTTTGCCGAGACGTCAACGGCGCAGCTGCTGCCCACTTCTTATCTGATCGTGTGTTTGGCACGCCTATTGCTACAGCCGCCCACGCCGCAGTGTGTGGGACCGGGTGGATGGCCATTTGGTGGTCGACCGTGGCACATATCAGTTGTACGCATCGCATTGGAGGAAGTGATGACACAGACGCCACTACGCGCACGTCCAACCACACGAGGTGGTGCTGGGCACGATGACGACCAGCCAGCAACTCGACAGACCGGCAGTCCGTCGCAATGACTTCTTGCCTCAGCGGCGATCTATAGCCAAATGCACCGGCGGCCGGCCTGTGGAGCCCTAGTTCGTTGAATCTCTGAGAGGAAGAACGGTCTTGTCCACGGTTCCCGTCACCAGTTGGGGCGACGCGGTGCTGACCTCGTTCACGACGGCACTCGCGCTGCTACTCAGCGTCGTACCCAGGATACTCGGCTTTCTGGTCATCCTGGTCATTGGCTGGGTCATCGCGTCGGCCATTGCGGCGGCGGTGGCGGCATTGCTGCGTGCCGTGCGCTTCAATGATCTGGCGCGCCACTCCGGCTTCGCGGGGTTCGTCGAGCAGATGGGCATCCGCCAGGATGCCGCGGGCGTCATCGCCGACGTCGCCAAGTGGTTCGTGCGGCTGATCGTCTTGATCACGGCTTTCGATGCGCTCGGCTTGCCAGCTGTTTCACAGGTCCTCCAGGAGCTGCTCTTGTGGCTGCCCAACCTGGTTGTGGCGTTGGTCGTCCTGGAGCTGGCGGGTCTGGCCGCCAACGCGCTGGCGAGCCTTGTGCGCGGCGCCGCGTCTGAAGCCGGACTGGGCAACCCCGACGTGCTGGCCACGATCGCGCGGGTCGGGGTGTGGGGCTTTGCCATTGTCATCGCCGTCAACCAGATCGGCGTGGCCGAGACGCTGGTGAACACGCTGTTCATGGCGGTCGTCGGAGCGCTCGCGCTGGCGCTTGGGCTGGCCTTCGGACTGGGCGGCCGTGACACGGCGGGACGCATTGTCGCCAGTTGGTACGAAACTGGCCAGCAAGCGGCGCCAAAGCTGAGTGAGGCGACTGATGCCGGCAGCCGGCGCGCAACG
>JAFAWJ010000924.1 GCA_019242065.1 Chloroflexota bacterium | reverse complement strand
GCTTCGGCGTAGCTCAGCCATCGGAACGCCGTGTGCTCCAGCGACAACGTAGCGTCTTTGCTTTGTAACCGAGCGGCAAAGAAGTACTGCGGCACGACATAGAGATCAACTGGCCAATACTTACGAGAGCGCGCAGCGCGGGTCAGGTGGAGGCCGAGTAGCTCGAGTCGCGACCCGGCATACGCGCGGCGAAGTCGTGCTGGAAATCGGAGAGTAGCGGTGCGGCTTCTCAGGCGCTCGTGAAACAAGGCTCACCCCTGGACGCAAGCGACGGCGGCCTCGCCATTGACCTGCCCGAGACGCCGTGCGACGACCATGGCTGTGATTCGTGCGTCGTCTGCCGAGGTGGAGCATGTTGTCGACGCGATCGCCCCGGCTGGCGATTGCCGGAAGCTGGGCTCGTGGCCGGGCGCAGTCTTCGGGGAGCTCGGGGTCCTTGCTCGAGATGCCCGAGGGGCTCAGTGCCACATGTGCGGCCGCGTGTTTCGAATGCTGGCAACGCACATATGGCGAACGCATGAGGTCTGGGCGGACGAGTACCGACCTGTTAGCGGAAGTTGAGCTTCCGACGGCTTCGAGCGCCACACTCGAGATTGAGAGTTGGCGGAAGCAACGTCTGTCGTTGTCCGACGTCGACTAAACGCCCAACGATGACATCGAGGGCCGGCTTAGGCCGGGTCACCGACTCGATGGACCCTCTCGCCGTCGGGAGAGCGGGCGGCCGTTGGCTTTCGCCTTACATGATCTCGGGACTGACGCATTCGAGAAGCTGGGCGCCCTGGAACGGGAGCTGGCGCAGCGGTAGTACGGCATCGGGGGCGAGCGTCGGTGGACGCGTCGGGAGCTGGCACGCGAGTTCGGCATGGCGACCGGCCGAGTCGAGGACCTGGTGAACGCCGCTCTCCGCACCCTGACCGGTATGGACGTCGCTCCGCGGTTCAACCGAACGGGCGCAGTCTGTGGTGGGTCGTTCACGCTCAGGAGCCGGGTCTCACGTCGTCGCACCTGCGGCGCTGGATGCGAGGGTGAACTCAAGCGCGCGGCGGGGCGCGCTAGCGGCAGAGCGACGCGTACTGACCCACAGGTGTCTTGAGCCTGGACAGTGGTTGGCGCCATGGCAGTGAGTTGCGTCTGACCGCTCCTGACCAGGTCACGGGAGCGTGCAACCGACGGTCGGCTTCGGTCAGCGAGCGCCATGGAACGGGCTCCGAATGCCTAAAACGTGTAGTTCGTGGGCAGGTCGTCGGCCTGCGGGACCTCGAACGCGCCCAGAGTCAGCCCAATCAGGCTGTACCATGGCCGGCCAGGGCGACCAGCTCGATCAGTTGCGGCTCGCCGAGTTCGGCAACCGCCTCGGCATACTGCGTGTCGGTGAGTCTCCGCGTTCGCAGCAGAGCCCGCGTGATCTCGACGAGCAATCGATCGCGTTTGGTCAACCCCTCGAGCGACCCGTTTGCCCGCACGGCGGCGACTGCCTCCGTCGAGGTTTCCTCCTCATGTGCGCGATGCTCGTGGCGTGCCCAGGCATAGCGCGCCTCCATTTCCCGCGCCGTGACCAGGATCACCAGCTCGCGGTCAGCCGCCGGCAAGTCGCCGTCGAATCGGAAGTAGTCTTCCAGGGCGCGAACACGATCGGCCAGTTGCGGCACGTGCATCAGGACGCGAAACGGACCGCGTACCCCCGCCCCGCACGGCGGCGATGCGGTCCCAGACAGCCTGGTCCTCGGGGGGAAGGCCATTGCGATCAGGTGCTGGCAGACGAGGCACGGAACTGGCAAGAGGATACGCGTCTCCCCTTCCGCTGCATCGACAGGCACTCGCCGACGACCGAGTGGTGCTCTTCTGCTGGTCGGGCCGGGGCCAACAGCGTTGGACCCCGGCGAGGGTTGTTTGTGCCTTGGTCCTGTAGTTGGACGACCGACGGCCTGGGAAACCCGAAGCCGAGAGCTAGAACACGATTTACGCCTGGGTCAGTTCCGATCGCCGGAGCATGGCGATGACGAAGCCAACCGCTCAAACGGGGTTGACTTGCTGCACAGTGAAGACTGCCCACCGGATCGAGTTCACGCGTGTGGAGATCGAGGAGATCCTCCGCCTTTCCGCGCGCAAGGCAGCCGCGTCGACCGCCCAGGCGCGCATCGCCAGGCGGCTGTCACGCCCTGACGGACGAGCCTGCGGCCCGGTTGGGCAGACCGATCGGCAGTCGACCTGGCCGATCGGCACGCCTTGCGCGGCTACGACGCTATTCATCTCGCCGCCCTGCTTCAGGCGGGTGGGCCCGCATACGGAACCTTTGCCTGCTGGGAGGGCGATCTCCGTGCCCCGCCCACAGGCGCGGTACAAGCTCGTTCGTCGTTGACGGCCCTCGTCTCCAAGGCGGTCAGCGAGCGATAAACGCCATCGCCCTAGTTGGCTTTGCGGAAGGCTGCATCCAGCGCCGGAAAATGCAGTCGGGTAAACTCGCGGCGAGCCTTCGCCGATGGCCGAACCCGAAAGAACAGGAATTCAGGTCATCCAAGTTAATCCGGGTCTTATTGAACATCGTGACGCCGAGCCAGCCTGAGCGATTCGACTTCATCCGCGAGATCGTCGCCGCGGACCTGCGCGACGGCAGGCATTCGCACATCGTCACACGCTTTCCGCCAGAGCCCAACGGGTACCTGCACATCGGCCACGCGAAGTCGATATGCTTGAACTTCGGCATCGCGCGCGAGTTCGATGGCCACTGCAACCTTCGG
>JAFAWJ010000770.1 GCA_019242065.1 Chloroflexota bacterium | reverse complement strand
TGGCTGGCGGGCGCGGATGTCAGTCCCTGGGCCGTGCTGCGGCGCCTCGGACGCGGCGTGCTCGGTCGTGGCGCCGCGCGACAACTGGTCGACTGGAAAGACATCGAGTTTCTGCGGGGCGATCCCGAGGCCGCACGCCAGGGACAGGACTACCACCGTCAGATCACACGGTTGCAGCCCGCGGAGATCGCCCGCCTGCTTGACGCGCTGCCATATCTGCATGCCGCCGAACTGCTCACCCTGA
This sequence comes from Chloroflexota bacterium, assembly GCA_019242065.1. The sequence continues at coordinate 7,508 of JAFAWJ010000770.1, read as the reverse complement.
TCGAGGATCCGATCGCGGCCGACACGCTCGAAACGATGTCGCCCGAGCGTCAGGCACAGGTGATCCAGGTGCTCGACGAGGACCAATCGGCACGCCTGTTGACTCTCATGGCGCCCGAGTCCGCCGCCGACCTGCTCGGCTCACTGCTTCCCGAGCGCGCCCAGCGCCTCTTGCAACGGGTAGCCGAGCCCCAGCGTGACCTGATCGTCGATCTGCTGCGCTATCCCGAAGACACGGCCGGCGGCATCATGACCAACCAGCTGGTGTGCGTGCACGCCACGGACACGGTCGGCGCGGCGCGCCGCGATCTCGAGGGGGAGCTCTGCTCGCGAAATTTCGCGAACTACCTGTATGTCATCGACTCAGACAGTGAACGACACCTGCAGGGGGTGGTCACGTTGCGCGATTTCGCGGTCGCCGATGAGCGCACGCCAATCGAGTCGCTGATGCGCCCCCAGATGAGCAGCATCGACGCTCTCGAACCAGCCACTAGCGCGGCGCGCCAGGTGGCCGATCTCCACCTGGCTGCCTTACCAGTGACCAGCCGCGACGGACGACTTCTCGGCGCGGTCACCATCGCTATGGCCATCGCACAGATCGCCCCCTCATCCTGGCGTGAGCTCGCGCCGCGGGTCTTTTCGTGAGCGTCGGCAGCCAACCCGAAGTCCCTGAGGCGCGGCCGGTCATACCCGTCGCCTCGGTGGCCCAGACACCGCCGCCGGCCATTGGCCGCCGTGCGCTCGGGCGGGCAGGTGTGCACGTCACAATTCGGGGTCGCAGTCTCAAGCTGCGCGGTCTGCATCACTCGCCGACCGGTGTGCTGGCGGCGTTGGCCATCCTGGGTCCAGGCCTGGTCGCCGCCGCGGCCGGCGACGACGCGGGCGGTGTCGCCACCTATTCTCAGGTCGGCGCGAAGTACGGCTACGACTTGCTGTGGGTCGTGCTGCTGATCACCGTCTCGCTGGCCGTCGTCCAGGAAATGTGTGCACGGCTCGGCGCCGCGACCGGACGCGGGCTGCTCGACCTGATCCGTGAACGCTTCGGTATCGGCTGGGCGCTGCTGGCGGTCGGCGTCATCGTCATCGCCAACGGCGGCGTGACGATCACCGAGTTCGTGGGTATCGGCGCGGCCATGGAGTTGCTCGGCGTGAGCAAGTACGTGGCCGTGCCGATCGCGGCGGTAGGCCTCTGGTACCTGGTCATCGCCGGCTCGTACTCGCGGGTCGAACGGCTGCTGCTCGTCCTCACCCTGGCGTTTTTCGCGTACCCCGTTGCGGCGATTCTGGCCCACCCTGACTGGTCGGCTGTGGCACGCGGAACGTTCGTCCCGACACTGCAGCCAAGCTCCGACTACCTCATTCTGCTGGTGGGTCTGATCGGCACCACGATCACACCGTACATGCAATTGTTCCAGCAGAGCGCCGTCGTCGAGAAGGGCGTCGGCCGGGATGACTACGGGCCCGAACGCGCCGATGCGTATGCCGGGGCGGCGTTCGGCAACCTGATCTCGGCATTCATCATCATCGCCACGGCGGCGACCCTGCACGTGGCTGGCATTACCGACATCCAGACGGCGCAGGATGCCGCGCAAGCCTTGCGACCGCTAGCCGGAGACGCCGCCCTGGTGCTCTTCGCCGTCGGCCTCCTCGGCGCGAGCCTGATCGCGGGCGGCGTGCTGCCGCTGGCGACGGCCTACTCGGTGAGTGAGGCCTTCGGTTTTCGCAAGGGCGTCAATCTCGACTTCCGTCGCGCCCCCATTTTCATTGGTCTGTACACGGTGCTGGTCGTCGTCGGCTCGCTCGTCGCGCTGGTGCCGGGTGTGCCGGTCATCGAAGTACTCGTGGGCGTGCAGGTGTTGAACGGAATCCTCCTGCCTATCATCCTGGTCTTCATTCTTATTCTGGCTAACGACCGCCGGCTGACCGGCGCGCTGCGCAACGGGCGGGTCAATCAGATCCTGGGGTGGGGCACGTTTGCGCTGGTGACCAGCGCCGTCGTCGTTCTGCTCGGTAGTCAGTTCCTGGGCATTTTTGGCATAAATATCCTGGGTAGTTGAACGAACCCGCATGGCAACGGCAGTGGCGAGCGTCGGCCAATCGGCGCGCTGGATGCATCTTGACGTGCATGCCCTTCGGCAACCCGCCGCGCTGATCTTTAACCCACACGCGGGCCGCAAACTGGGCATCGAGACGAACGCGGGCGGCGCCGACGACGTGCAGGCCGCCCTGCGGGCGACCGGCATCGCCTTCGACGCCTGGCCGACCGAGCGAGCTGGCCACGCGACCGAACTGGCTGAGCGGGCCGTGGCCGAAGGGCGCGAGCTCGTCGTCGGCGCCGGCGGCGATGGCACTATTAATGAAATTGCGCGAGGCCTGGCCACCACCGAAACCGTGCTGGGCCTGATGCCGCTCGGCAGCATCATGAATGTGGCGCGCACGCTGTGGGTCCCGCGCGACCTCGCCCGCGCCGCGCAGACTATCGTCGAGGGCAAGGTCCTGGCGATGGACATGGGACGAGTTGGCGAACGCTACTTTCTCGAGGCGGCGGGCATTGGACTTGACGCGGGACTCTTCAGCTACTTCGGTCACCTCGACCAAGGCGCCGCGTGGCCGCGCGTGGCGCGTGCGACGTGGCGCTTCCTGCGGCAACTGGGTAGACCCCGCGTCGGGGTCGAATTTCCGGGCGGGGCGTTTCGGACGCATGCACCCATGGTGAGCATCGCGAACGGGCCGTACGTCGGTGCGGCGTACGCCATCGCCCCGAACGCACGCGTCGACGATGGTCTGCTCGATGCGATTATCTTTCGGCACACCGGCATCGCGCGTGTGCTGTTGCATATGGCGCTGGTCGCGGGCGGCCGTTCGCTACCACCGCCGCCGCAGGCGCGCGTGTTGCGGGTGCCGTGGCTGCGCGTGAGCAAGCAACATGGTCGGCCGCTGCCGGTGCACGCCGACGGCAACCCGGTTGGCATTACCCCGGTGGAAGTGCACGCTGCCCCGGCCGCGTTGCGCGTGATCACCGGGCCGCCGGATTCAGCCGGTCTGCTGGCCTGGGAGGTCGTCGGGCCGGTCGCACCTTGAGCGTCCTGGAGTCTGCGTCCCAACCGACGCACGTCGCCCACCCGCTCTCCAACCCGACGTTTCGCGAGCTGTGGCTGGCCAACATCGTCTCGAACATCGGCACGTGGATGCAGACGGTTGGCGGCGCGTGGCTGATGACGACGCTGACCGTCGACGCCCTACCGGTGGCGCTGATGCAGACCGCCACAACCTTGCCCGCATTCCTCGTCGGGCTGCCCGCCGGCAGCCTGGCTGACCGGCTCGACCGGCGGCGGCTGACCCTGGCCACACAGGCGTGGATGCTGGTGTGCGCCGCGATTCTGGGATTTCTCACACTGGCCGGCCACGTGACGCCCTGGCTGCTCCTGGGCATGACCTTCGCCATCGGCTTGGGCAGCGCCCTGGCAGCCCCGACGTGGGCGGCGATCATTCCGGATGTCGTCGAGCGCCCCCAGGTCCCGACGGCCATCAGCATGAACAGCGCCGGCTACAACGTGGCGCGCGCCAGCGGACCGGCGCTGGGCGGCTTTGTCGTGGCGGCGGTAGGGCCGGCCTACGCGTTTCTCATCAACGCGGCTTCGTTTCTGGCCACACTCGGCGTCGTGTTCCGCTGGCGGCCGCGCGTCGGACGAGCCGCGGGCACCGCGACGGAGCCGCTCGCGACGATGGTCCTGGCCGGTCTGCAGTATGTGTGGCAGGCCGAAACCCAGCGCATCGTGCTCGTCCGGAGCATGTTGTGGATGTTGTGCGCGAGTGCGTTCTGGGGATTGTTGCCGGTCGTCGCCGTGCGGGAATTGATGCTGGACGCGACGGGCTATGGATTCCTGGTCACCTGCGTTGGCGTCGGGGCGGTGGCGGGTGCATTCGCGCTGCCGTTCCTGCGACGGCGGGTGCGGACCAACATGCTGCTGATGGTGTCGATCCTGATTTTCACGGTGATGTATCTCGTGCTGGCCTGGGTCCGCTCCGTGCCGGTGGTGTGTGTGACACTGGCCATCGGCGGCGCGGCGTGGACGACGTCCAATCAAAATTTTCAAATCGCCGTGCAGATGAGCGCGCCGCGGCGCATGGCGGCACGGGCGATTGCGGCGTATTTGTTGACATTCCAGGGCGGCCAGGCGATTGGCGCCGCGGTGTGGGGGGCGATGGCCGACCATCTCGGCGACCCGATCACGCTGACGGTGGCGGCGGTCGGCACCAGCGCCGGACTGTTGGCCGCCGCGAAGTGGGTCCTGGAGGATCACCCGATCAGCTCCAGTTGATCGCGAATCGGCGTATCCTCGGCAGATGGCTGATTCGTTGCCAATTGGTTGCTCGCTGCCTACCAGCGGTGCGGCTGCTGACTTCGCCGCGCTCGGCGGACTAGCCCAGGCCGCGGAGGACCTCGGCTTCGATTCGGTGTGGATCTCTGACCACGTGGTGGTCCCGCACCACATCAGCTCCGCGTATCCGTATACGACTGACGGTAGTTTTCCGGTGTCGCCGTCCCAACCATATCTGGAGCCACTCGCTGCACTCGGCTATCTGGCGGGCATGACGCGCCGCGTACGGCTGGGTATCGCGGTGCTGATCCTGCCGTACCGACCCCCGCTGCTCACTGCGAAGATGATCGCGACCTTAGATACTCTCTCGAACGGCCGGATCGACCTGGGCATTGGCGTCGGCTGGATGCGAGAGGAATTCGAAGCGCTTGGCGTGTCATCCGACGTGTACGAGCACCGCGGTAGCGCGACCGACGAGCAATTGCACATCTTGAAGTCCGCATGGACGAAGGATGTGACCGCATACGGGGGTCGCTTCTATCACTTCGATGCTGTCGGCGCGTATCCGCACCCGATTCAAAAGCCGCACCCGCCGATCTGGGTTGGCGGCCACACCCGTGCAGCGCTGCGGCGTACCGCGCTGCTGGGTGATGGCTGGCTGCCAATTGGTGGCCGTCCACCGGCGGACCTGCCACCGGAGGAAGTGCGGGCGTGCATCGCCCGGATTCGCGAGCAGGCGGAGCGAGCCGGCCGCAATCCGGACGCACTGCGCGTGTGTTTCGATGCGACGCTCAATTTCGACGACGACGGCTCAGCCTTCAGCGGCTCCCCGGACCACATCGCGCGTCAATTGCGTGAGTACATTGACGTGGGTGTGGATAGTTTCGTGGTGAGCTTTGGTCGTCGATCGCCGCTGGAAGTCGAGAGCTGCTTGCGGCGCTTCGCGCAGGAGGTGCGGCCCGCGCTGCAACGTTGATACGGCAATCTCTTGCATGTCGGAGTATGGCTGCTGCTACACTGACCGACTGGTCAATCTGAGTCAGCATCGCAACGTTGCAGGGGGAGCCCAAGATGGCCGACGCGGACGATGTCTTCGCGTCTTACAGAGAGTACGGGCGCGAACAGGGGTACGACTTGCGATGGCTGGAGCGTCGCGAGGTGTGGGGCGAAGCCGTCTCACCGCGTGCGCGGGCGGGCGTCCTGCTGCAGGACGTCGATCGCGGCCTCGCCGCCGAGGTGCCCGACGAGAGCCGCAACCTGACCGGCCGACCGCGCGGCAGCCTCCCGCGGAGCGGCGTCGCCCGCGTGGGCAACTATCCCGTGCGGACCAAGGCGGACGTCTGGCTGCGCAATGGAGCCGAGCTGTACGAGGAGGCGGTGGCGCGCCAGTGGTCGTCGGCGACCGATATCCCCTGGCATGCCGTGACGTCGCTGCCCGACGAGATCGAACGCGCCGAGTGCCAGCTCGCGACATTCATTACCGAGATCGAGTTTGTCGCCGGGGACGTGCCGGGCAAGTGGATCGCGTCGATCACACCTGACTACTACGAGCCGCGCATGTTCTTGCTGTCACAGGTGATGGACGAGGCCCGGCACCTGGACGTGTTCCGCAAGCGCGCGCTGGTCAACGGCGGCGGCCTTATGCGGCGGACCGGCAACCCCCAGGTCGTCGGCGCCAATATCGACTCGGCGCGCGACTTCACCGAGATGTCCGCCCGGCTGCACATCGCGGGTGAGGGTTCGGTGCTGACCCTGTTCCGGATGGGCGAGTTGATGGCGTACAACGACGCCGAAAAACACATCTACCGTCTGTGCGCGCAGGACGAGTCGCGCCACGTCGCCTTTGGCGTCATGCACCTGCAATATCTCGGCAGTGTCGAGACCGATCGCCGAGAGGAGATCCAGGCCTATCTTGACGACGCCGAGACCGCGCTGGTCACCGGCGCGAGCGGACAGAATCCCGTCGCACGCGGGTTGCCGAGCAACGCCGCGCTGGCCATCCTGCTCGCCGGGGGCGAGGCCAACGTTGACGACGGCTACAACACCTTGCTCGCGATTCGGCAGCGGCAGGTGAAGGAGTACGTCCAACGCGTGCGGGTCGCGGGTTTTGGCGAGCGGTTCGAAAACGGTCGGGCCAATCCGATGCTCGAGCAATACGTCCGGGCGCACTGAGTGGTCAATTTCTGACTTCGTGGCAATTGTGACGTCCGTATGACGCTTTTTCGGGCCCGCGTGACGCTTTTTCAGCGCGGCGTGACGGTTGGTGTGACGGTTCGCGATTACGCTCAGACGCGGATGAATGCGAGCGCGGGCGGCGGCGGGCAGGCGACAGCGGACAGGCGATGTGGACGGCAAATGACTGACTGGCGGGCGCCGTGACCGAGACACAGCCGCAACCCGCGGCGCTGGACCTGAGCTGGAAGACGATGACCATCCAGTGGGGAACGCGCGCGCCTGTCCATCCGAGTGCCGGGCTCACGCTGGGGGCCGTCAATATCGGCGCGTACAGCGAAGTACCGGATTACTGGCAGGATCGCTCGCGGTCACCGCGCGGCGCCTTCAACCCGACCGGCGCGGCCGCGGCGTCGATTGGTGGCTACTATCTACGGAACAAGTCCGACCTGTGGGCAGACAATGCCGCGGAGCTGTACGAGGAAGCCATTTCTCGCCGCTGGTCTTCCGCGGACAGCATTCCCTGGGAGACCTGCCAGGGAATGGCGGAAGACGTCGAACTCGCCGTCTGCCAGGTTGCGACGGAGCTGAGCCAGCAGGCGTCGATCGAAGCGGAAGTTGTCTCCGCCTGGCAACAGCTCATGTCGTACGGCTTCCACGAAGTCAAGGTCTTTCTGGCGACCGAGACCTTCGACGCGGCACGGCATTTCGAGGTGTTTCGCAAACGGGCGATGCTCAACGGCGGTGGTCTCGGCCTGGAGAGTCCGGGCGAGGTCAACCGCTGGTTGCTGGAGAGTCGCGGCGGCTGGACGGAAACCGTGGCACTCCTGCACCTCATGCGCGGACTGTTCACGCGCATGATCTACCGTTATCTCGCGGCGTACGCCCCGTCGCCGGTGGAGGTGTGCATCGGGCGACGTGCCACCCAGGACAAAACCCGACACATCGCCTACGCCCTGAGCCACCTGCGCTACGCGGCGAACCACGTGGTCGGCATGGCGGATCATCTCAACTC
>JAFAWJ010000588.1 GCA_019242065.1 Chloroflexota bacterium | reverse complement strand
GAGCGAGCCCGCAGGCTTGCGACTGCCAAAAAAAACTTGTAAAGAGCGGTCTAGATCTCTCGGACCAGCGCCAGCTAAAAGGGTTTCTTCACAGCGGCCAGGTAGCTTTTGGCCAGTTTGGTGGGCGCGCGCGCGAGCCAGGCTTCTTCGATCAGCTCCTCCAGCCGCGCCACGTCGATGCGCTCCAACTGGACCAGCACCGCCGGGTAGCCTTTGAAGTGCGGCGTCGTGAAGGCGACGTCCGGCTCGGCCGCCAGCACGGCTTCTTTGGCCACCAGATGCTCCACGCGGACGCCAAGAATTGGCCCGTCCGGCGCCTGCGCACCAAGCGCCGCGAGGTCCGTCCGTCGCAGCGGCCGCTCCCAGAGGAAGCTTTTGTCCCTGACGTACCACGCCATGTTGCCGTGCATCGTCGACTCGCTGGTCTCCGGCAACGCCAGCGCCAGCCGTCGCACGTCCTCCCAGGTCGCCATAGGCCTCACTCGAGCCCGAGAATGCGCGCCAGGTTGCCACCCAGGATCAGCGCTTCAGTCCTGGCGTCGAACCCCCATCGCCGGAGTGCCTGCACCGCCAGGTCGGAGTACAGGTTCGGCCAGTTCGAGCCATACACCACGCGCTCGGGTCCCACCGCGTCGACCGCGCGCGCCACCGTCATCGGCTCGAAAGCGGCAATCGTGGTTCCCAGATAGACATTCGGCGTGTCGCGCGCGACCTCGATCGCGTCGCTGACCCATTCGCGGTAGCCCATGTGGTCCATCAACACCGGCACGTCGGGGAAGCGCCGCGCCAGCGCGCGGATGGCCAGCGGATGGCTGATCTCGCTGCCCGAGTGGATGTTGACGACCAGGCCCAGCTCACGGGCGAGCTGCATGAGCTCGGATGCCACCTGGCCGGTCAGGTGCACCTGGTAAATCGCCGGCATGATCTTCAACACCCGCATGCCCCACTCAGTGGCTGACTGGCGGATCTCGTCGAACGCGGCCGCGCCGTCGTTCGGATTGACCTGGCAGCACAGGACGGCGCGCCGCTCGGCGTGGGCGGTCTCGTACAGCGCGGCATTCGAGGGCTTGCGAGTGGGCATGGGCATGACGACGGCGTACTCGATGCCGGCCGCGTCCTCGTTGGCCAGCAGCTCGGCGAAGCCGGTGGCGCGCTCCGCCGCGGGGGCGTTGGTGTTGAGGTAGACCTCGAAGTCCATGGTGGGCATGCGCGGGCAGTGTACGTCCGTTTTGCCGCAACTTCTGCGCCGCGGGCTACGTCCAAGGATCGAGCAGTGTGATGCGGAATTGGCGATGCCGGCCTCGTCTCCGCCTCACGAACGTCGTATGGTGGTGATGGATTTTTCTGAGCTCGATCGGTCGGCTTCACGTACCAAGGGAGGACCTCATGGGACAACTCGTCGCACAGCCCAGCCTGACGGATCGGATGATCCGCGCCGCTCGCCTTGACGTCTCGCTCTACAACGAGGTCGAGGCGGATACGACCGCCACGAACCAGGCGCTCGCCGTGGTCGTCGTCGGCGCCGTCGCCGCTGGCCTGGGGTCGTTACTCGGCTCGATCATCGCTGGACGCCCGAGCGCCGCTGTTATCGGATTGATCGGGGGAATCGTCCTCGCCCTTGTCGGCTGGGCAGTGTGGTCCTACGTGATGTACTTCGTCGGCACGAGGTTGTTCCACGGGACTGCGACATACGGCGAGGTGCTGCGCACGTTGGGCTTCGCCTATTCGCCATCTGTACTCCTCATTCTGAGTTTCATTCCGGTGCTCGGCGGAATTATCGATCTGGTCGTGACCATCTGGCTGCTCGTGGCGGGCTTCATTGCCATCCGCGAGGCCCTGGACCTCGACACGGGTAACACCATCGCGACAATCGTGGTCGGGTTTATTGCCTACCTGGTCGTCATCGCCATTGTCCTGGCGATTCTGGCCCCGATCGGGTTGGGCGCGGCCTTTCTGACAGGTCGGCTGGGCTAGGCACGCGCCTGCAGCTCAGCCTTTGATGACGCCTTCGCGTGCCACCACGACGGACATGGGGTACGCGAAGAGCGTCTGACCGTCCTCGCCCAGTTTTGCCCACTCCGCCGAGGCGCGCGCCCGCTGGAGTGACTCCAGGTCGTCGAACCACAGCTCCGAAAAGCCGTCGTGCGTCATGGCGCGGAGTGGGTACGCCTCGGCAATGGCGTGGTTCTGCACATAGCGTCTGAGCCCCGGCACCTGTGCACCCAGCTGGCCGTGCACCTCGAACCAGTGCTCCTGGAACTCCGGCGTCGACAAGCCTGGCTTCTTCAACGCCGTATACACCGCCTTGACCATGTCGGGCATGGTCGGCCCGTCGACGATCACCCGTTCGCGGGCCACGACGGTCGCTCGCCGCGCGTCGACGGGCCAACTCGTGGAGCGGTCAAACAGCTGGCGATCGTCGGCGCGCACCGTCGCCTGCAGGGTCATAGTCTCAGGGTCGCCGTAGCGCCGCGCGGCGACGTAGTGCGCGTACAGCTCGGGCTCGCTGCTGGTGATCACCTCGGCGAGCGTCGGCGAGGAGGCATCGGCCAGGGCTTCCAGGTCGTCGTACCAGAACATGGAGGCGCCGTCGTGGGTCGGCCTCTGGTTGGTGGCGTAGGCCTCGGGCAGCGAGAAGTGCTGCACATAGCGCCGCAGGCGGGGCGTGTGGCCAAAGAGTGGCCCGTGGAGCTCGCGCCAGTAGCGAAAAAACTCGTCGCGGCTGCGATTGGTGGGATGCAAGTTAGCGGCTGAGATGATTTTGATCATTATTTGTGTTTCATCACGTACACACGATCCCAGTCAGCACCTGGCGGCGCCTCCGAAAGCTCGCGGCAGCGCTCGATGTACATCACACTCGGGATGTCAACCTCGTCCCCGCCCGCGCGGGCGGCATCGCCAAACAACTCGGCGGCCGCCTCGAACTCCTGCGCGTGATACAGCACCATTGCCCGATTGAAGCAGTCCAGCACCGCCGTGTAGCGATCCACCAGCGCCGCGTCGCTGGCCAGCCCCAGCAGCTCCAGCACCGGCACCGCCTCGCGCTTGCCTTTGACCGCCACCAGGTCCAGATGCCGCACCAGCAGCGGCTCGTGACCCGCCGCGGCGTCACGGGTGGCCTGCGAGATGCAGATGCGCGTGCCGTACTCGTTGTTGAGCGGCTCGAGCCGTGCGGCCAGGTTCACCGTGTCGCCGACGGCGGTGTACGCGAAGCGCCGCGTGCTGCCCATATTGCCGACGCTGGCGGCGCCGGTATGAATACCAATGCGCATCTGCTGACGCGATAACCCGTCAGCCTCCCAG
>JAFAWJ010000492.1 GCA_019242065.1 Chloroflexota bacterium | reverse complement strand
TACGACCACGCGCTCCAGGACCAGTACTACGACCTGTCGACGCTGCTGCCGAAACATCCGGACAACGACGATCAGTCGCTGGCGATGCAAGCGCTGACCGAAGGTGACGCGGCCCTCCTGCAGCGCCTATGGGCCCAGCAGAGCCTGACGCAGGACCAGCTCAGCCAGCTGGGCCAGAGCGCGTCCCCGTCCAAACTGTTGTCCGCGCCGCTGTTTCTGCGCGAACAGCTGCTCTTTCCGTACGGCGACGGCTTCACGTTCGTTCGCCAGATCTATCAGACGAGCGGCTACGCGGGCGTCGACGACGTGTACCGCAATCCGCCGCAGTCGACCGCCCAGATCCTGCACATCGACAAGTACCGGAACCACGTGTCCCCGGTCGAGGTCGACCTGCCCGACCTGTCGCAGGGAGCGCTCGGCGATGGTTGGCGCGAGATCAGCTCGAATGTCTTCGGCGAGCTCGATCTGCGGCTCATTCTGAGCCAGCTCATCGACAGCGCGCAGGGGACGCGGGCGGCGAGTGGCTGGGCGGGTGACCGCTGGGAGCTGCTGGAGCACAACGGCCAGCAGGCGCTGGTCGTCAAGAGCGTGTGGGACAGCAGCGATAGCGCTTCCAATTTCTTCAACGCCTTTGCCGAGGCGATGCGCAATCGCTACTTTGGGGCGAGCGTCGACGAGGCGTCCGATACGCGGCAGGCGCTCACGACTGGCACGGCTGCCACTGACGTGCGCAAGGACGGATCCACCGTCGTGGCGGTCATCTCCTTTAGCCGCGACACGGCCAGCGCGATTGCTGACGCGGTCAGCTCGTAGGGCTCACGCGCAGCAAGGCCGCGTCTACAGCTCGAGTTGCAGGCCGTCGTAGGCGAGCTCGGCGTGTGGGGCTATGCGCGCGTTGGTTGCCTGGTGCTCCAGGGTGTGGCCCACGTGTGTCAGGTAGGCGTGTTTTGGCTGGAGGTCGGCGATGAGCTCCAGCGCCTCGGGCACGCTCAGGTGGGTCGGATGTGGCTCCCAGCGCAGCGCGTCCACGACCAGCACGTCGAGGTCCCGCAGCAGCGCCCGCGAGCTGGCCGGGACGCCGCTCGTGTCGGTCAGGTAGGCGAAGTTGCCAATCCGGTAGCCCGTCGCTCGGATCGACCCGTGCCGCATCGGGATCGGCTGGATACAGCTCGTGCCGACCTCGAAGGCCTGTCCGTCGACGGGCGTGTAACGGATGTGCGGAATGAGCCCGATCCATGGCGTGCCAGTGAAGGCATACGCGAACCGCTCCTTCAGCGACGTGCCCGTGGCCGCGTCACCAAAACACGGCAGCACACCCCCGAGCGCGGCATTAAAGGCTTTGAGATCGTCCACGCCGGCGGTGTGGTCGGCGTGGAAATGTGTGTACAGCACGCCGTCCAGGTGGGTGACGCCCTCACGCAGCGCCTGCAAGCGTACCTCCGGCCCGCTGTCGATCAGCAGTCGCACGCCCTGGTCGGTCTCGACGTAGACCGACGCGCGCGTGCGCTTGTTGCGCGGATCGGTGCTCAGGCACGTCGGGCAACGGCAGCCGATGACGGGCACGCCGTAGGAGGTTGAGGTTCCGAGGAAGCGGACCCGCACGCACCACTCACAATAACGTGAACAGGTGGGGGTCGAGCAGTCCGACCATCAGCCCGGCGATGATCTGGCCGCGCATGCGCTTGATGCGCAGCACCCAGCGAGCTACCGTGAAGCCGGCCACGGCCATCAAAAGCATGGCTACGGGTGCCAATTGGATGCGCTGGCCGAGCGTCGCGTCTGGCCCGATGAGCCAGTCGTACACCGCCGCAATGCCCAGGGCAACCAGGGACAGGACCACGGCCGCCACCAGCGTGAGCCGCACCGAGTAGCCCATGATCAGGCGGATCGTCAGTTGTGCCGCCGACAGAACTCCGAAGCTCCAGACGAGCAGCCCCGCGAGCGCCCACGGCTGGAGCAGGGCGCCGAGCGTCACTCCAGCAAGGTGTAGATCTTATTGAGCAGTTGAACGGGCGAGAACGGCTTGATGAAGTAGTCGTCGGCGCCGGCTTCGCGGGCGCGTCGGCGGTCGGTGTCCGCGCCGCGCGCCGTCAGCATGACGACCTTGATGGGGGCGGTTGACGGGTCGGACTTGAGTTGCTGACACACCTCGAAGCCGTCCATGCGCGGCATGTTCACGTCCAGGAGCACCAGCTGGGGGAGCGCCGAGCGCGCGACGCTCAAGGCCTCTTCGCCATCGACCGCCTGCAACAGATCGAAGTCCGTTTCCCCCAGGGTGGTCACGATCAGGCGCCGTAGCGCGGGATCGTCGTCGGCGAGCAGGACGCGACGTTTCACGGGTACGACACTCGGCTGGAACCGTCAGAGCTCCACAGTCGGACCTGGTTGCGGCCGTTGCGCTTGGCCTCATACAGGGCGTGGTCGGCGCAATTGAGCAGCAACTGGGTCTCGACGACCTCTGGTCGCAACGAGGTGCCACCAATGCTGACCGTCACGAGGGTTGGACCAGAGCCACTGCCGGCGCCCAGTGGCGGCAGGTCCTCGATTGAGGCACGCAGCTTTTCCGCCACGATGGCTACCTCCGCCAGGTCGTCGCCTGGCAGGATGGCCGCGAACTCTTCGCCACCCACCCGGGCGATCACGTCCGTGCGCCGCAGCCGATTGCGCAACTGATCAGCGACCTGACGCAAGACCTGGTCGCCGAACGGGTGCCCATGTCGATCGTTCACTTGCTTGAAGTGGTCCAGATCCATCATCAACAAACCTACGCAATAGTGCATACGCCTGGCACGCACCACCTCGAGCCCAAGGATCTCATGAAAGTGCCGGTAATTGCTTACGCCGGTTAACGCGTCGGTGGTTGCCAGACGCTGTGTCTCCTGGTACAGGTGCGCGTTCTGCAGCGCGACGGCGGCCGTCGCCGACAGCAGCTCTAGGATCTTGACGTGATCGATCCCGAGCGGCGCGCCCAGCTTCACCTCGAGAGCTCCCAGGGCCCGACCGCCGGCCTGCAGCGGCACGACTAACTGCAGCTCGCCAGACGGCAGCATGCGACCAACGCTCCGCTGGTCGCGCAGCGAGTCCACGATCGTGCTGTCCTCGACGGGTGTCGAGGCCTCGGCCGGGGTTGCGAGTGGACCATCCTCGATGCTGCGCCAGGCCCTCAAGCGTGGCAGCGTGCTGATGGGTGTCACGCTGTGCGGACCCTCGGCCGGGACCGCCACGTCCAGGTCAACCAGGTACACGGCGGCTGTCTGGTACTGGACAAGATCACTCAACGAGTCGAGCACGCCGGCGATGACTTCGTCTGGGTCGAGCGCTGAAACGATGCGCGTGCTGACCTCGTGCAGGACGGTCATGTGGCTGAGGTGCCGACGCAGCTCAGTGTAGGTCCGGCTGAGGTCGGCGGCATAGGTCTCGAGCTGAGCCGCACGCTCCTGCTCGAGCTTGAGCAGATGCGTGGGGTCGTCCTGGCTCATTCCGATGCTGCGCTGACACCCCGCCGCAGCATGGGACCGACCGGCGCCTCGGCTTCAATTCGCCGGGGCGCGCAGCGCTTCCAGCCCCACGCGACCAGGGGCAAGGCCAATGGCGGCAGCGCGTACGCCAGGATCAGGACGCCGGGCATGTTCGTGCTCCAGTAGTGGTGCACGTAGAAGATCGGCAGCGAGGTCAGCGTGTAGGCCACCACGACTCGGGTCAGCATGCGCTGCCAGCCAAGAAGGGTGACCAGCGCCAGCGGCCACATCCAGTACCACTCGAGCACCCACGTGAACCACAGCAGGATGAACACGCTGAACGCCCGAGCACCGGCTTCGAGGATTGGCTCCAGCATGGAGCGGTCTCGATCGCCCGCCAGACGCCACAGCCGTACGATTTCCCAGCCCAGATATAGCAGCACGAGGACGCGACAGACTGTTTTGACGATGAAGCGCGCTGTCTCATGCCACGCGTTCGGATCGTCGATCGTGCTCGGGTCGAGGTAGCGGTCGAGGGTCAGCGCCAGCAGGTCAGGCGCCCAGTTGGTGTACATCCAGGGTTTGCCGCCCGCGGCGACCAGGATGGGGTCGAGCGCGCGCGGGTCGAGCCAGGGGATGAACAGGACGAAAGTGGCGAGCACGACCAGTGCACCCGCGCCGCCGATCCAGAGGATGCGCTCACGCCAACTGGACAGTCGGCGCGCCCACGGGACGATGTAGAACACACCCACCAGCGCTGTCGTGTACTTGATGAGCGCGCTCAGGCCGACGAAGAGGGTAGCGGCCGACCAGCCAACGTTGGTCGGCTCGCGTCGATGCCAGACCAGAGGGACGAAGCTCAGCAGCAACAGCGTGACCATGAGCGTGTCGTTGTGCGCGTTGCCCGGGCCGTCGAAGAGCATCAGCGGATTCCAGGCAAACAGCACAAAGCCGCTGAGTTGAGCGCGCGGCTTGCCGGGCAGCATGCGCTTGAGCAGCAGCCAGACCAACAGCAGATTGATCAGCTGGACGACGTTCATCAGGGCCTTGTAGGCGAAGACCTGGTCCATCAGGCCGACCTGCAGGACGGTGCCGTCGTCGAGGGTCGACACGACGTCGT
>JAFAWJ010000342.1 GCA_019242065.1 Chloroflexota bacterium | reverse complement strand
GTCATCCAGGTCCCGCGAGACAACCAGCTCCGTGCCACGCGGACTCGAGAGCAGAAAGCCCTTGAGGTCGTGCAGCGTGGCACTCTCGTCGCAGCGTACGCCGAGCTCTTCGAGGAGTCGGCGGGCAGCTACGGCGCGCTGGTGCGGCTCCCACGGCGTGCTCGGCAGTGTGTGCAGGCGCAGAACACGCGCCAGATTGGCCGCCGTGGTTTCAGCCTCGGGGACCAGGCGTGCCATCAGATGGTCTGACTACCTGGCCGGGAGGTTTCAATGCCCAGGATGTGCCACAGCAACCGCGTGCGGACGGCGACCTGGTCGGTAAGGCTGAGCTGTCGGTAGCTGCGCAGCAGATCGTCAAAGGCGCGCAGATCGGCGGCGTGCCACGGCAGGTAGTAGCCCGCCAGCGCCAGGAGCTCTTTGAAGGCGCGGCTACTGAGCGCCTCGCAACACAGCGCCCAGCCGACCATGCGCTCGAGAGTCAGGGGCGCGTCGAGGACGCCCTGCTCGTAGCGGCTGACCATGCTCTGGGTAACGTGGTAGCCGAGGTCCTCCAGCTCGCCGGCCAGTCGCGCCTGGCTGCGCGAGCCGGTGCCGGCACCCACATCCGCCTGACGCAGCTCGCGCAGGCTGGAGCCGACGCGCCCCTTGATCGCCGACCAGCGGGCGACCTGGACTTCATCACGATCGCTCATGTGCCAGTGGAGGAGCATAACGGCCGGATCGGGTGGCTAGCTATGCGCCCCAGACATGGCCTGGCGGGGGCGCGGTCTGCCAGAGTAGGAAGCCTGCTGCCGGGATGGGTGGCATGTGGCCACGTCCAGCGCGGATGGGGTATTGTACGTTCGGAAAGGACTGAAGTTACCGATGCAGCTTTCGAGCGCGGCAGGTGTCGTCTCGCAACTCCGGCGCCTGGTGTTCGAGACTCACCAGCCCATCCAGTTCCTCGACATCACGGATGAGGTCACCGAGCTCGTGCGCGTCGCCGGTCTGCGTGAGGGCGTGGCCAACGTCTTTTCGCGCCACACGACGGCCGCCGTGTGTCTTCAAGAAGACGAGCCGCTGCTGCTCGAAGACCTGCGCGAATTCCTGCAACGCCTGGCACCCGCCGAAGCCCACTATCGTCACAACGACTTTCGCGTGCGCACGGTGCACATGCACGACGAGGAAAGTCCGAACGGCCACGCCCACTGCCAACAGATCGTCCTGGGCAGTAGCGAGACGATCCCCGTGGCGGATGGCGAGATGCTGCTCGGCACATGGCAGCGCATCTTCCTGGTGGAGCTCGACGGCCCGCGCAGCGACCGCGAGGTCATCGTTCAGACCCTGGGGACCGCCGACTAGCCAACTCTCACACCGGGAGTCCAGTTCCTTACTATTGCGGGCATCTTGGCTGCTCTCCAGGACTCGCCTCGGGCTGTCTCGGCGCACGCCACGCGCTCGGCGCAACGAGCCACCTGGCTCGGCATTCTGGCCCTGCTCACGCTGCTGTCGGTGGGCAGGCTGTTGTTCACCGCCTTCAGCTATGGCGTCCCCGCCTGGTTCGACGAGGAGCTCAACCCGCTCATCGACCTGCTCGTCCACGGGCACCCGATCGCCAGCGTCGACGCGCGGCAATACGGCGTAGTCGTCTTCCTGGTCTTCGACCCGGCGCTGCGAGCGCTGGGCGCCAACCTGCCGGGTCTGGCGCTGTACGCCGCGTGCGTCGCGCTACCGTGCCTGGGCGGCGCGTATGTCCTGATCGCCCGACGGTATGCCCAGGACGATCCCGCCCACTGGCTGATCATCGCGCTGGCGTGGTCGAGCTCGGTCCCGCTGCTGTACGTCATTGCTCAGCATATGGTCGACGCCTGGCAGCTGCTGTTCCTCAGCGCCTCCCTATTCCTGTTTACCAGCACCTCGCTCAGGCAGCAGAAGCTGGCCGGACTGCCGCTCGCCGCGGCCACGCTCACCAAGCTCCTGCCGGCGCTGCTGCTGGCCTATCTGGCGATTCGATTCTGGCGTGCGGCGGTGATCGGGGTGGTCGGCATCGTCGTCCTGCTCGGGATTGGCCAGGTGCTCTACGGCACGCTGATGGGCTTCGGCTACCCGCTGGCGATGCTGTCCATGGGTGGCGACACGGTCGCCCGCTGGTCGGAGCACTTCGAAAACAACTCGGTCCGTGGACTGATCTTCAAGATTGCCGACGGCTTCCGACTCCAGGGCGACACGACCAACTACGTGCTGAATCCGGCCGCGTTCCCCTTCCTGAGCCTGCTTGCGTATGCGCTTGCGGCCGCGCTGATTTGCTACCTGTTATTCGCGGCATGGCGTGGGCGGCGTCACGACTCGACGGCGCGGCGGTCGATCGAGTTCAGTCTGGGTCTGGTGACGATGCTGCTGGTGTCGCCGCACACGGCCCAGGACTATCTGGTGACGGTGCTGCCCGTCTTCGGCGTCTGGCTGTATCTCTGGAGTCGTGGCTTGCCGCGGACCTGGGGCCTGGGTCAGACCTTTGTCGGCTCGGCGGCGGCGGTACTGATCGGCGTGTTCGTGCCGATGAATCTGGCCGCGCGCGCGCTGCCGCTCGGCTGGCTGCTGATGGTGACGGGCAACACGCAGAACTCGCTGTTCGTGGACCAGATCGGCTCGGCGATCGGTCCGTACGAGTTCTTCGGCTTTCCGGGCGTGGGCCTCCTCCTGGCGTGGGTCGTGCTGGTGCGACTCGAGCGCCAGAGCGCCGCTGAATGAGTCGCGTCGACGCCGCTTTGTCGTTTGTCTCGTGTCCGCGCCGATGACTGGCATGCACGTCGTGTTGATCGCGGCCATGCTGCTGGCCGCGGTCGCCGTCGACACCACCGAGCAATACACCAGTCGCTATCACAGTCTCCCGGTCCTCGACTGGCTGGAGTCGCGCCCGCCGCTGACCGACTCCGCCGACGTGCCCAGCGCCGTTGACCTCGCCCGCGACGTCGCGCGCGCCCTGCCCCTGCTGGTCATCCGCAACGACGCCCGCACCCAGATGCCCGTGTTCGGGCCGCCCAGCGAAGTGCAGCGCATCGTCGGCGGCGTGCGCGACGCGGCGCGCATCGACCTCACCTCGCCCGGCAGCTTTTCACCATCCTCAGCGCCGGTCGCCGCGCGGCTGGACGTGATCGTCTTCGACCGTGACCTGCGAGCCCAGGCGTGGTCACAACTGATGGGTCGCGCGATGGACATTCGCGATCCCGACAGCGGCATGCCGCAGGTGCGCGTGGCGGGTCCCGAGGAGCAGGACGTGGTGTGGGTGGCGGCGCCCGGCGTCAATCCCGCGGGCATCGCAACCGTCGTCGGCCACCGCGGGCCGGTCGCGTTCGACCTGCAGGTCACCTATCGCCCGGGCGGTCAAGCCGACGCCGCGCAACTGGTGGACCTGACTGCGCGAGCCGAAACCCTGGCCCGCCAGGCCGCCACCACCTGGGCCAATGGACTGGCCGCGTGAAACGTCTCGTTGACCTTGTGGTGACTGGTCTGGTCGTCGTTCTGGGAGGTCTCACCGTCGTCGTTCTGGGTGGACTGCTCAGAGCGATCCGCCGCCCAGGCCGCGCGCGTCGAATCGTGTATCTCGGCACCGGCCAGATCGCCCAGGTCTTCCCACGCAATGGCGTCAACCTGTTCCTCGAACGTGAATGCAGCGACTTCCGCGGCTATTTCGAGCAGCTCTGGAACGTCCACTTCCCCGCCGGTAGCGTCGGCACGCTGGATCTCACACCCAGACACCACCTGATCGACGTCGACTTTGCTCAACCCGCACAAGAGTTGCGTGTCGCCTCGCTCGCCGGGCGCGAAGTCAGATTTCTGCTGTGGCTGCTGCCCTTCCTGGTCCGCTGTCGGGCATCGATCCTGACCGCCACCAACCCCTACCTGCAGGGTCTCAACGCCGCGATCGCCAGCAAGCTGCTGGGCCTGCCGTACGCCGTCATCATTACTCGCGACTACGATTGGGACTGGGCAGTGCTCCGCAAGCAAGCGTTTCGATCCGTCTACCCGACCCGCCGCGTCGAACGCGCGATCGGCCGCTGGGTGCTACGTCACGCCGACCTGGTTCTCGCCGATCGCCAGTACTATCGCGATTTCGCCGTCCGTAACGGGGCGGCTCCGCGCCGAGCGATCGCCACGCGCGTGCTGGCGGATACCGCTTTCGTCACAGCTGAAGCCGACGCGGCCCTGCGTCAGCGCTACGTGCCGGGCACTGGTCCGTTGCTTACCTACGTGGGTCGCCTCGACGCCGACAAGTTCGCGCTCGACCTGGTCGAGTGTCTGCACCTGGTGCACCGCCGCTTCCCGGACGTCGTGCTGGCCTGCGCGGGCAGCGGCGCACTCGCCGAGCAGATGTGCTGCCGCGCGTCGCAACTGGGCGTCGACCGCAACCTGCGACTCCTCGGCAGTCTGCCTCTGGACGACCTGCCTGGGCTGCTGGCCAGCAGCGCGGCCGTGGTCGCCCCGCACATGGGCTACACGCTGATCGAAGCCGGACTCACGGGCGTGCCCATCGTCACCTACGACTACGACTTCCACGGCGAGATCATCCGCGACGGCGAGACCGGCTACCTGGCGCCACTCCGCGACGTGTCGGCGCTGGCCGAGCGCGTCTGTGAGGTCCTGGAGGATCCACCTGCCGCGCAAGCCGTCGGCGCCAGGCTGCGCGAGCAACTGCTGCGCGACCACAGCCTCGAGGCGGTGGTACCGCTGTACCGCCAGGCCTACGACCTGGTCCTGGAGCCTAGCGCGTGAGCGTCTCGCTCGCCGCGCCAGCGCGGGCGGAGATCCGCGCCGCGACGGCCAGTCCGACGAAGATCTACGCCGCCGCGCTCGCCTTCTGGATGGCGACGCGCGTGCTGGTGCTGGCGCACCAGGGCGCCTGGCCGTGGATGAACTCGTTCGTGGTCGATGCCGCGCGCGGCATCCTGGTCGGCGACTGGAACGACGCGGTGCGGCCGCAGTTGCCCGCCGTGCTGGGCGTGCCGATCGTGCTCGCGGGCGCCAACGAACAACAGACGGTGGCCGTGCTGTATCTGCTGGCCAGCCTGGTCCAGTTCGTGGCCTTTGTCGTTGCGCTGCGGGCCATCTTTCCCGATCGACTGCAGGAGCAAAGCATCGGGCTGCTGGTCTTCGTGCTGATCCCGTTCAACCATTCGATCCACCACTACCGCGACATGCCGGTTGTACTGGCCAGCGCAGCCATCTTTTTGCTGAGCGCCGACATCGTGCGCCGATTTCGGACATCTGGGCCCCAGCGCATCACCGTTCGCGACGGCCTGGTCCTGATCGGACTGATGCTGCTCGGCATCTGGAGTCGCATCGAGGTCCTGGCGTTCGTGGCCGTCCTGCTGGTCGGCTTGCTGCTGGTCTATCGACGGCGGGCCCTCACCGTCGTGGCAGCGTATGCGGCCGCGGCCATCGTCGTGACGGGCACGCTGCTGGTGATGTACCAGATCGAAGCCGTCGACCTGTCGCAGGCCTGGTTCTATACGGCGCATACCTTTCTCGATAGCACGCCGGATTCGTGGCTGAGTCCCGCCTGCCGCGCAAATCCGACCGAGAACTGCCGCGAAACGGATGGCCTCAGCTACTTCGGTCCTGCCAATCTGCGGGCGGGCGTGCTACCGCTGGCCATCAATCATCCGTGGGTGACCGTCGAAAAGTCGGTACGCAGCGCCTGGGACAACACGTGGATCCTGGTGGGTCCGAATCTGTCGACGTTTCCAGGCATCGTCCCGTTTCTGCTGGTGCTGGTCGTGCTTTTGCCCGCCGTACGTGACGCCTATCGTGAGATACCCAAAGCCGCATGGCTGATCGTGGTGGCCATCATGGCCGAGAGCGTGTTGCCGCCGCTGACGTGGGCGCCGCCGCACCCGCAGTACCACGTCGCGCTGGTGCTGCCGTTCGTGGTGCTGCTGGTACCGGCGCTCCTGGCGCTGGTGCGCATGCCGCGCGGCCGCTGGGTGGCGCTGGGTTTCGCGGTGGTCAATGTCGGGCTGAGCGCGTTCCGCTACACGCGCTACCCGGGTTATTAGGGGTCAATTTGCCGCAGTTCCCAAACTGTGACGTCCGCATGACGCTTTTTCGGCACGCCGTCGCGCCGCGTGACGGTTCGTGTGACGCTTCGCGATTACGCTCAGACGCAATGAAGGCGAGCGCGGGCGGCGGCGGCGTGCAGGCGAAGGCGGACGGCGTGATGTCGACAAGGACAGGCGGGTCGGTCGGGCGATGACCCGACGCACGGCGTGGGTCGCCGTCTTCGGTCTGCTGGCCTTCGCCCAGACCCTGGCCTACTACGTCTACCTGCGCGATGACCCCGGCAACTACAACGGCGCTGGCGCCTCGGGAGATCAGGTCGCCTACATCGACCTGGCGCAGCAGGTGCTGCACGGCACCTGGCAAGGCGCGGTGCACTACATGCCGGGCCTGCCAGCCGTCATCGCCGCCAGTCAGCTCGCCTTCGGCGATCCACGCCTGGGCATCGCCGTCGTGCAGGGCGTGATC
>JAFAWJ010000333.1 GCA_019242065.1 Chloroflexota bacterium | reverse complement strand
TGGTCACCTCGACTACGACATCGACGGCGGCCACTTCTACACGCAGGGCAACGGTTTCGGCGGTGGTGGCGGGTTCGGGTACACCGTCGTCGACGACAACGACGCACTGATGTGGTCGGAGTTCCAGCGGCAGGGCGGCGTCAGCCGACTGGGGTACCCAGTCACCGGTCGCTTCATGTACGGCGGCGCGGTGACCCAGGCCTTTCAAAATGGCGCACTCCAGTGGATGCCAGACCAGGGACAGACAACCCTGTTGAACATCCTGGATGAGCTGCACGCCCACGGGGTCGACGTCTGGCTGGACGGGGCGCGACAGATACCCGCGGCCGGACCGCCGGCCGATCCGAGCATTCTCAATCCGTATCCGACGCTGCTGGCGGCCTACCAGGCGGATCCTGACCTGTATGGCTTGCCGGTGTCCGTGAAAGACTACGGTCAGCTTGGCAGCGCGCGGTTCCAGCGTTCCACGCTCCAGGTGTGGGAGCAGGACCAGCCTGGCACGCCGGCCGGCACGGTCATTCCGGGCACACCAGGCGACCTGGCCAGGGCGGCCGGGCTGTGGCCGGCCTATGCGGCCACGCCGGGGCCACCAGCCATCAGCTGAAGAGGCTAGTCTGAACCATGCTTCAAAAGGAATGGCCGGTCCTGATCGTGGACGACGAACCGGACGTGCTCGCCGTGACACGGCTGGTCCTGAAGGACATTCAGGTCGACGGCGTGCCGCTCAAGCTGCAGACCGCCTCGAGCAAGGCTGAAGCATTGCAATTGTTGTCGGATGCGCCCGGGCCACCCGGGGCGGCCTCGTATGCCGTGGCCCTGATCGACGTCGTCATGGAGACGCCGACCGCCGGACTCGAGATCTGTGACTTCGTGCGCAATGACCTCAAGAACAAGTCGGCGCAGTTGTTCATTCGCACTGGCCAGGCGGGCCTGGCCCCAGAACGCGCAATCGTCGATCGCTACGACGTCAACGGGTATTTCACCAAGGTCGAGTCGACCGAGGACAAGCTGTATTCGCTGGTCAAAACCGGCGTCCGTCAGAACGAATACCTGGTCACCTCACAGGTGTTGTTGCAGATCCTGAGCCGGGTTGCGGGCCAGCCACGTCCGGTGATGGAGCGCATGCTGGGCGCCTACGGCGCCTTTCTCCACCAGAACCAGGTCGACATTGGCGTGGTAGCCGACGGTGCTGTGCTCTCCGCCATTGGCATCGACCGGTCGGAGATCCTGCCCGAGTGTCAACGCCTGGAGGGTCTGCCCGCGACGTCGCTGTCCACGGCGGGTGACATCGCCATCTATCACGATCGCACGGCGCTCTTCAAGTCGATGTTCGGCGATTACCTGCTCTATCGCAACGTGAGCCCGCCCAGCCCGGCGCTCCAACTGCTCCAGATGTCGTACCTGAAGCTACTCGCGACACTGGTCAGGGCCGGCGCGTGAGGAGAGTTCGCTGCGGCATTCTGGGACGGCTGGTATTGCGAGGGTCCACGTCATTCCGGCCCTCCAGCAGGCGCAACATGCGGAGATGGTCGCCATCGCATCGCGGATCCAAGGATAGGTGGCCTGTATGCGCGTCCTGGTAGCTGGCGGCAGTGGCTTTCTCGGTAGCGCGCTGTGCGCCAGGCTCGTCGCGGCGGACCATCACGTCACGATCCTGAGCCGCCGGCCGCGGCCGGCGAGCCAGGCCAACGCCAGACGCGTCGACGTGCTGGAGTGGGACCCCGCCAATCCTGATGCCGCCGCCGCATGGGTCCGGCGTCTGGGTGAGATGGATGCGGTCATCAATCTCTCGGGCGAAAATATTGGTGGTCGGGGTCCACTCCCCAGCCGCTGGAGCTCGAGTGTGAAGGCCAGACTGCGCGCCAGCCGCCTCCAGACGACGCACGCGATCGTCCAGGCACTCGGCACCACGCCGCCCGAGCACCGGCCGCACGTCATGATCAACGCCTCCGCCACCGGGTACTACGGCGACCGTGGCGACGAGATTCTGACGGAGGACAGCTCGGCCGGATCCGACTTTCTGGCGGGCCTGTGTGTGGACTGGGAGGCGGCCGCCGTCGAGGCCGAAGCGCTCGGCGTGCGCGTGGTTCGACTGCGCACCGGCGTCGTCCTGGATCGGGGCGCCATGGCGGCGGACCTGCTCATCCTGGCCTCGCGGGTCGGCGTGGGTGGACGGCTGGGGTCCGGCCGTCAGTGGTGGTCGTGGATTCATCGCGCCGACGTCGTCGGATTGATCGTGCATGCGCTGGAGACGGAACCCGTGCAGGGCGCGCTCAACGCCGTTGCGCCGGCCCCGCGGCGCATGGGCGATTTTCCGGAGGTGCTGGGGCATCTCCTGGGACGGCCCAACTGGCTACCGACCCCGTCATTCGCGTTACGCCTGGCGTTCGGCGAGGTGAGCGACGCCCTGCTGCTGTCCAGCCAGCGGGTGCTGCCGATCCTGGCGCAGGAGACCAGCTACGAATTCAGGTATGCCACGCTCGAGGACGCCTTCGCGGCGATCACCCGATAGATTAAATGAGTTTTCTAACCCGTTTAGCGCGCGACCGCTGTCGACGACGGTCGGGACGTCAGCGGGTCCGCCACCTGTTGCGCACCAAGTTCCGATTGGGGTTGGCCAGTCGTCTCACCAAGCTGGATGTCGATGGACTCCAGCCAGCGGCGGATGTTGTGATAGATGGCCGGCGCGCCGAGCGGCACCTCCGCGTCGAGCTCCCATTCAGACGGGTGCAGGATGAACGGCTCCGTCTGGGGTCCGCCCAGGCCACCGTGTGAGCCGATCAATTCCTCGAACGCGGCGACCTCACCCAGCTCCGCGTCGTACTGGCTGATGAGCAGCAGGTCAGGCGCATTGTCCATCGCGTCCTCGCGCCTCAAGCTCATCACCGTATGCGGTCCGAACAGCGTGGTCGGATCATCGCCCTCGACGCGGCCTTCGTCCAGATAGCGCACACCGCTCGGCCCGTAGACGACGGTACCGCGGTTGGCTGAGCGGACCATCAGCATGGCCACTCCCGGATGATGCGCGAGCGCGTCGACCAGATTCGGGTGCAGCTCCTGGAGTTCTTCTTCTGTCAATCGATGATCGTGCCCGGTGAAATACACCAGGCCCAGGTTGCCAGAGCCCACCACCGCGATCGTCGAGGCATCCGCCGGCGGCGGAATCTGGTCCTGGTCCAGATCGACGACACCGTCAGTGGTGTGCCCCGCGAGCGCCGCGCGCGCGACGCTGGGACCCACACCGGAGCTGCGCGTCACCTCGGACAACGCCGAATTGACGAACGTCGAGCCTTCCGCTCGCGTCTCGGTCTGAATGACGGTAGCGCGCCCACCCATCAGGTCGCGCACCACCTCGCCCAGACTCTGTCCGTAGCGTTGTTTGAATGTCGCACCCAGGCTCTGCCCGTGATCGGAGAGCACCACGAATTTGTACGGTCGGGGGGCATCCTCCGCCGCCTGGGCCAGCGTCGCCAGCGCGGCATCGATGCCATCCAGCGCCTGGAGCGCCTCGACACGCTCGGGGCCCGAGTGGTGGGCGATCTCGTCGTAGTCGGTAAAGTCGGCATAGATGACGTTCGCGCCGCGATACATCTCGTACATGATCAGCGAGACATTCATGTCGCGGAGGACCACGTTGCTCGCCGCGCGCATCGCGGCGTATTTCAGGTCGCGCTCCAGCGCCGGTTGCACGCCTGACCGCCGCGTGCGGTGGGCCTGCACCCGCTCCTTGATGAATTCTCCCAGGAACATCGTGAGTGACCGCAAGTAGCCGCTCGGGCTGAAAAAGACTGCCGTGAACGCACGACTGTTGCCGATGCCCTGGTCCTTTTCCTTCAACGCGGCCGTCGTCAGGTAGCAGCGTGTGGCATCGCCTGTCATCAGGTTGCAGATGCTGGCGCCGTTGTTCGACAGCAAACCTTCACCATTCGAGATGCGGCTGACCATCAGCGCCGCGTCCACTGGACTGCTGGATACCATCAGGTGCTGTCGGTCGCGCTCGTACCAGCGGAAGGCCGGGATGCCATCGTTGGAACCGTGCAGGATGCCCGCCTGGCTCGCGGAGGTCATCGAGGGCAGGATGGCCTCCCAGCGCGACAAGCGGTGGGTGCGAGCCCGAACCCAGCCAGCCATGGTATTGACCGAGCCGGCCCGAATGCGTCCAGCCAGGATCGGGTAGGCCAGCCCGTCGATCTGGATAATGACCACGCCAGGCTGGCGCGAGGGCGGCGCCGACTGCCGCGCCAGGAGGGCGCGGATGAGGATGGCGTAATACGAGCCGCCCTGGTCGACGGCCAGAACGGACGTCAGGATCGCGTTGACAATCGCATAGATGAACGAGCCGATCAGCGCCGTGAAAAAGCCATTGATCGTGACGCCGTTGACGAGGTGCGCGACCAGGAGAAAGGCGAGCACCTGAAAGACGATCACCAGGACGCCGGTCAGGATCAGCGAGATCGACGCGGTGAGGGCCAGCACCACCGTGCGGATGACCGCGTTGAAGACGGCCATGAGGACGACCGCTACCAGCGCCGCGGCAAACCCATTGACGGTCATGCCGGGCAAGATCCACGCGGTGATCAGGAAGGCGATCGCGGCGAGCAGGCTGGTCAGCACGAAGCGCCACACGAGTGCCCCCGGGCCACCCTTCCACTGCCACATCACGCGCAGCTGGGTGCGATAGAACTCGACGACGTTCATCGGCGCCGCAGGCGCAGCGGTGGATCAACCTCGACGTATACGGGGCTCGGAAGCGGCGGGTCAGTCGGCCGCAGCAGCGCCTCCACCCCGGCTTGCATCGCGTTCATCAGCACGTCTACCAGACGCAGCACGCTTGCTATCCACTCCATACGCCGATATCCGTCCTTACCCGTCAGGAGTCTGTTCTCAGTGGCCCCATCCTACGGCGAGAACCGCAGGCTCTACATTGGGGTAATCCCTGATTGCGGGCCGCTCCGCTGTATCGTTGGAGCACTCTCATGCAACTGCAGCCATCCAACCTCGATCACATCGGTCTGAAGGTGACCGATATGGACAGCTCCCTGCGCTTTTACCGCGATGCCCTGGGCATGCAGGTCGAGCACACCTCGGGCCCGCATCCCAACGGCGGTCGATCCGCGACCGTACGTGCTGGCGACCAGCGGCTGGACCTCTTCTATCGACCCGACTTCGTCTCGGCCGACCGCGACAAGCCTGTCGGCATGGACCACCTGTGCCTGACGTTCGAGCTACCGGCGGTCGAACCGCTCCTGGAGCACCTGAAGGCCCACGACGTCGAGGTCATGTGGGGACCGGTCACCCGCGGTCGGAGCACGTCCGTCTACGTGTTCGACCCGGACGGGATCCACGTCGAGCTGCGCGTGCCCGTAGTGATGGAAGGCGCCGAGCGACCAACCGCGCCCGCCGCCGCGCGCTCGGCCTAGCTGCTAGCCGGCAGGCAGCTCCGCGACGAGCTCGCGCGCCCGTTGCGGATCGAGTCCACCCCGATCGGGCTGGCGGACGAGATTGATCAGCTCACCATCGCGCGCACCCGCCCGACGTCGCGCGCACAAGTCCTCAAGCACAGAGGCGGACACACCATACGCGGCCTCTAGCTGCGACAGGTCCATACCTCAGGGACCTGTGCAGAATTCGCGCCATGACCCGCTACATACGTCGACGATCCTGACCACGTCTATCTTCGGGTC
>JAFAWJ010000304.1 GCA_019242065.1 Chloroflexota bacterium | reverse complement strand
CGCCGATGGGCGTGAGCGGCCGCAGGTCCATGTACGTGAGCGCCTGCTCGATCGAGCGGCGGTCATCGTCGGAGCGCGCGGCGGCGGGGTCGGGGACACGGCCGGTGATCGGCGCAACCATGCTGGGATTGGTCCCCCAGGTCACGTGCGGCACCAGCTCGCTGGCATTCACCGTCACCGTTCGCTCGAACACCGCCCCGGGGTCAGTGCGCAGCTGCCGCCAGGCGTCCAGCGCCGCTTCCCACGCCGCGCCCTTCGGCGCGTGCGGTCGCCCCTCGACGTAGGCAAACGTCGTGTCGTCCGGGGCGATGAGCCCGGCGCGCGCGCCGCCTTCGATGCTCATGTTGCACACCGTCATCCGGCCTTCCATCGACAGCCCGCGGATCGCGCTGCCCGTGTACTCGATGACGTGGCCGATGCCGCCCCCGATTCCGATGCGACCGATGATGCCGAGCACGATGTCCTTGCCCGTGACACCCGCGGGCAGCTCGCCATCCACGTGCACCTGCATGGGCTGGGGTTTACGCTGCGGCAGCGTCTGCGTTGCCAGGACGTGTTCGACCTCGGTGGTGCCGATCCCGAACGCCAGCGCGCCCAACGCGCCGTGGGTGCTGGTGTGGCTGTCGCCGCACACCACCGTCATGCCCGGCTGCGTGAGCCCGAGCTCAGGACCAATCACGTGCACGATGCCCTGGAGTGGGCTGAAGCGGTCTTCGAGACGGATGCCGAACTCCGCGCAGTTGCGCGCCAGCGCGTCGAGCTGCTCCTTCGCGATTGGGTCGGTCACGGGCTCGCTCAACGGCCAGGTCGGCGTGTTGTGATCCATGGTGGCGATGGTCAGGTCCGGGCGACGTACCTTACGACCAGCCAGGCGCAGCCCGTCGAAGGCTTGCGGCGTCGTCACCTCGTGAATGAGATGCAGATCGATGTACAGCAGGGTCGGTTCGCCAGGCGCTTCACGAACGATGTGAGCGTCCCAGATCTTCTCAAACAGCGTGCGAGGGGGCATTGGAGCACACGAAGTCTACAATGGGGACCGACAGATGAAGCGGCGCGCCGCATTGCGTGTGCTGGGGGTGGCCGGGCTGGCGTCGCTGGTTGCCGCGTGTCAGGTCGGCGTCCCTCAAACGCCGACCGAGACACCGACTGACGAGCCGACGGCCGTGCCGACAATCGCGCCCACCGAGGTCACCGTTGCCTCAGGCCTGCGACTGGCCATCGACCAGGACCCCGATACCCTTGACCCGGCTGGTCAGACCAATCCGATCGCGTCCAGCATCGTCGAGCACCTGGCCGAAACCCTGGTTCGCCTGCAGCCCGACGGCAGCATCGGCCCCGGCCTGGCGCGCAAGTTTACCCAGGCCACGGACGGCAAGAGCTACACGTTCGAGCTGCGACCCGACGTGGAATTCCACGACGGCACGCCGCTCGACGCGCCGGCGGCCGCCCTGTCGCTCAATCGGTTCCTCGACCCCCAACTGCGCGTGTCGATGCGGGCGCCGTTCGATTCGAACCTGGTCGCCGACATCACGCCGCTCGATCAGCTGACGCTGCGCATCGCGCTCAAGGATCGCTCGCGCCTGTTCTTGCAGAAGCTGGCCGCCACCGAGCTGGCCATCGTCTCGCCGGCGCACGCGCGCGCCTTTCCCGATAGCTACAACGAGGAGCCCCTCGGCACTGGTCCGTATCGCTTCAAGGAGCGACGCAAAGGCGAGAGCGTCGTGCTCGAGCGCTTCGACGGCTACTGGGGCAAGCGCGCCACCTACCCCGCGCTCCAGTTCCGCATCGTGCCCGAAGTCGCCACACGCGAGAGTCTGCTGCTGGCCAACCAGGTCGAGGTCATCATCGACCCACCCCTGTCCGACCTGCCCGCGCTGCAGAACAACCCGGCCTTGAAGATCGTCCAGACGCCCACCGCGCGCTCCACCTTCATCGCCATGGACCTGACCCTGCCAGGCGGCACGCCGCTGGCCATCAAGAAGGTGCGCCAGGCGCTGAACTACGCCATCGATCGCGACGGGATCATCCGCAACGTCCTGTTCGGCGCGGCGACGCCGCTCGACGCGCCGATGGCCTCCACCCTCGTCGGCTACTCGCGGGTCGGCGGCTACGGGTACGACCCGAACCGCGCGCGCCAGTTGCTACTGGAGGGTGGCACGCCCCAGCTGCAGCTGAAAATGCTGTACCCGACGGGGCGCTCTCTGGAGGAGACGCTTTTCGCCCAGCTGGCCCAGGCGATGGCCGGCAATCTGCACGACGTGGGCGTCGACGTCGAGCTCATCGGCGCGGATTGGGCCACTTTCCTGGCGACCATCAACGTGCCCGCCGACAAGGGCACCGCCCACATGCACCTGTTCAACTGGGCGCCCGCCTTGCTGGACGCCTCGCAGCAGATGACCCAGTTCGTTCGCTCGCAGTGGCCACCCGCCGGGCTGGCCACCAGCCACTACTGGAACCCCAAGGTCGAGTTGCTGGTGTCGGAGGCCGCCCGCGAGACCGACGACCAGCAGCGGCAGGACGACTATGCCGAAGCCCAGCGCATCGTCTGGGACGACGCCCCCTGGGTGTTCCTGTGGTCGCCCTCGTTCCTGCTGGTGCACTCCGCGAAAGTGCAAGGCCTGACGGCCGCGGCCACCGAAAAGTTCTCCGCCGCCTACGCCGAACCGGTCGCCTGACTCACCCGCGACCCGTAACCCGCGACTGAGGGGTAGACTGACCCCCGGTCATCGTCGGTTGTGCTGCACTACGTCGCTCGTCGCCTGGTCGCCGCGGTGCCGACGCTCCTGGGAGTGTCGATCGTCGTCTTTCTCATGCTGCGGCTGCTACCGGGCGACCCCGCCCGCATCGTCGCCGGACTCCTCGCCAGCGAAACCGACGTCGAGACCATCCGCCACCAGCTCGGCCTCGACCAGCCCGCGCCCGTCCAGTACGCCCAGTTTCTTATGCGCCTGGCCCACTTCGACCTGGGCACCTCGGTGCGCACCGGCCAGCCCGTCATGTACGAGGTCCTGGCCCGCCTGCCCTGGACCATCGAGCTCGCCGCCACCAGCATCGCCCTGGCCGCCTTGCTGGGCATCGCCGGCGGCGTGGTCGCCGCGCTGTACCACAATCAGCGCCTCGACGTGGTCATCTCGGCCCTGATGCTCTTCGGCATCTCGATGCCCGTCTACTGGTTCGGCCTGATGCTGATCGTCGTCTTCGCGATCAAGCTGCAGTGGTTGCCCGCCGCCGGCTCCCAGGATCCGGGCGCCTGGATCCTGCCCACCCTCACCCTGGCCGCCTTCTCGGTGGCGCTGATCGCCCGCATGACGCGCTCGACCATGCTCGAGGTGCTGCGCACCGACTACGTGCGCACTGCGCGCGCCAAAGGCCAGATGGAGCGCGTCGTCATCTATGGCCACGCTCTGCGTAACGCGATGTTGCCCATCGTGACGGTGATCGGCCATCAGTTCGGCACGCTGCTGGGCGGCGCGGTCCTGACCGAGACGGTCTTCGGCTGGCCGGGTATGGGCCAGCTGCTGGTGGACGCGCTCTTTGCGCGCGACTACCCCGTAGTCCAGGGCGTCGTGCTGACCTTCGCGGCGCTGTTCATCCTGGTCAACCTGGCGGTCGACGTCCTCTACGGGATGATCGATCCGAGAATCCAGTACGCGTGAGCGCCAGCGGATGAGTAGCCTGCGGGTGAGCGACGTCCCGGCGAGTCCGGCGCAAGTCGCCGACGCCGAAGCCCCCGCCTGGAACAACGGTCGCCGCGACAGCGACCGCCCCTCGGAGCTACGCCGCGGCCTGCAGCGCTTCTGCCGCAACCGCGGCGCCCTGGCCGGCGTCCTGGTCCTGTGCCTGTTCGCCGTCGTCGCCCTGGCCGCGCCGCTGGCCACCACCTACGACCCCGAGCAAACCCAGCTCGACCAGAAGCTCCTCGAGCCGTCCGCGGCGCACTTGCTCGGCACCGACCACCTCGGCCGCGACATCCTGGCCCGCCTGGCCTACGGCGCCCGCTACTCGCTGCTGATCGGCTTCGCCGCCGTCAGCGTCGGACTCGTCATCGGCGTGCCGTGCGGCACATTGTGCGGCTTTTACGGCGGCTGGCTTGACCTGGTGGTCCAGCGCGTGATCGACGTGTTCCTCTCGTTACCCGGCTTCCTGCTGGCCCTGTCGCTGGTGGCCGTCCTGGGGGTGGGCATCAACAACGTCATCCTGGCCGTCGGCCTGGGGGTGGTGCCCGCGTTCGTGCGCTTGACGCGGGCGACAACCCTCTCGATTCGCTCGCGGGCGTATGTGGATGCCGCGCGAGCGGCCGGCGCCCGCGGACCAGTCATCATCGTGCGTCACATCCTGCCCAACGCGCTGGCGCCGATGGTCATCCAGGCCACCCTCGGCATTGGCGCGACGATCCTGACCGCCGCCGGCCTGGGCTTCCTGGGCCTCGGCGTGCAGCCGCCGACCCCCGAGTGGGGCGCCATGCTGGGCGAGGGCCGCAGCTACATCTTCTCGAACCCCAATCTCGCAACCTTCCCCGGCATCGCCATCTTCCTGACCGTCCTGTGCATCAACCTGGCCGGCGACGGGCTCCGCGACGCCCTCGACCCGAGTCTTTGACACCTTCTCCCTTCATATGAGAGTGCTGTTATGGTTAGAAGATTGTGAGCCCCCGCGCAGCGCGCACCAGCCCAAAGCCCAGCGTCAACGGCCGCGCCGCTGCTGACCGGCACACGCGGCCAGACAAAAAATCGATGAACGCCGACGAGCTGCTCGGCCTTTACCGCCAGATGCTGCTCATCCGCCGCTTCGAGGAAAAGACCGCCGAGATGTACCAGCGCGCCAAGATCGGCGGCTACTGCCATCTCAACCTGGGCGAAGAAGCCACGTGCGTTGGCCTGGCCGCCGGCATGCAGCCGACCGACTACCTGTTCACCAACTACCGCGAGCACGGCTACGCCCTGGCCCGCGGCATCGATCCCGACAAAGTCATGGCCGAGCTGTTCGGCCGCGAAACCGGCGTCTCGCACGGCCGCGGCGGCTCCATGCACCTGTTCGATATCGACAGACGCCTGATGGGCGGCTACGCCATCGTCGGCGCCCAACTGCCCGTGGCCACCGGCGCCGCCCTGGCCATCCAGCGCAAGAAGGACACGGACGTCGTCGTCTGCCAGATGGGCGACGCGACGACCAACATCGGCGCCTTCCACGAATCCCTCAATCTCGCGGCGCTGTGGAAGCTGCCCATCGTCTACGTGATCGTCAACAACGGCTACGGCATGGGCACCACCGTCGAGGCGGGCTCGGCGGTCGCCGCGCTGCACGAGAAGGCGTGCGCCTACGGCATGCCAGGCGTCGAAGTCGACGGCAACGACGTGCTCGCCATGCGCGATGCCACCCACGAGGCCGTCGAGCGTGCCCGTGCGGACCACACGCCGACGCTGCTCAACGCGCACAGCTTTCGACTCCGAGGCCATTCGGTGGTCGATCCCGATCGCTACCGCCAGGAGGACTACCTGCGACGTATTCGCGGCGCGGATCCGATCAAGCATCTCGCCGAGCAACTGCGCGACCAGGGTCACGTCGACTCCAAAGCGCTCGATCACCTCGATGACGAGGTCCAGCAAATCGTCGAGGGCGCGGTCGAATTCGCCGACGAGAGCGCCGCGCCGAACCCCGAGAAGCTGTTCGAGTTCAGTTACGCCACCGAGGTGCCCAATCAGCCTTCGGCCCTGCCCGGGCAGACCGCGTGGCAGTAGTCACCTACCGCCAGGCGCTGCACGACACCCTGGCCGAAGAGATGCGCCGCGACCCCTCGGTGATCCTGATGGGCGAAGAGATCGGCCAGTTCGAGGGCTCGTACAAGATCACCGCCGGCCTCCTCAAAGAGTTCGGCGCCGAACGCGTCGTCGACACGCCGATCGCCGAGGAGGGCTTCGTCGGGGCCGCGATCGGGGCGGCCATGCTCGGCTTGCGACCGGTGGTCGAGATCATGACCGTCAACTTCAGCCTCCTCGCGCTGGACCAGATCGTCAATTGCGCGTCCAAAATCCACTACATGTTCGGGGGCCAGGCGCGCGTGCCGATGGTCCTGCGCACCCCCGAAGGCGGCGGTCAGCAGCTCGCCGCGACACACTCGCAGAATTTTTCGAGCTGGTACGCGTATATCCCCGGCTTGAAGGTGGTCGCGCCCGCCACACCTGCCGACGCGCGCGGGCTGCTCAAGTCCGCCATTCGCGACGACGACCCGGTCATCTTCCTGGAGAATCTGGCCCTGTACAACACCAAGGGCGAGGTGCCTGGCCTTGGCGACCGCGGCGCTGCGAGCAATGGCCAGGCCGCGGGTGCCTCGGGTAACGACGGCGTCCAGATCGGCACCGCGGCCATCATGAAGCCCGGGTCGGACCTGACGCTGATCGGCTACTCGCGCATGTCGGTGGTCGCCCTCGAGGTCGCGCGGCGCCTGGAGAAGGACGAGGGCATCTCGATCGAGGTCATCGACGTGCGCTCGCTGCGCCCGCTCGACCGGCCGACGTTGATCGAGTCGGTCAAGAAGACCAGTCGCTGCGTGGTGGTCGAAGAGGACTGGTACTCCTACGGCGTGGGCGCCGAGCTGGTCGCCACCATCCAAGAGGGCGCCTTCGACTATCTCGACGCCCCCATCCGGCGCGTGGCGCAGGCCGAGGTGCCGCTGCCGTACGCCAAGGTGATGGAGCAGGCGGCGCTGCCCAAGGCGACCAACCTGGTCGAGACCATCAAAATGACGCTGGACGCCAGCGGCTATCGCGCGCGCACGACGGTTGCCTGATGGCCGAGGTCACCATGCCGCGGCTGAGCGACACGATGGAGGAGGGCACCATCGCGGCCTGGCTCAAGCAGCCGGGCGAGCAGGTCAACAAGGGCGACGTGATCGCCCAGATTGAGACCGACAAGGCGACGATGGACCTGACGGCGTTCGAGGCCGGCACCTTGCAGGAGATCCTGGCGCCCGAGGGCAGCACGGTGGCGATTGGCAAGCCAGTGGCGCGGATCGGCACGGGGAAGGCCGCCGCCGCGGGCGAGGCACAGCCCGCGCAGTCGTCGGCCGACCAGTCGACTTCGGGGTCTTCGGTGGAAGAGACGTCCTCTTCAGTTGAAGATACGTCTGGACAGGACATCAGCCGCGAGAACACCCCCGCCGCGGACGGAGTCGATTCCGAGACCCAGTCGTCGACCGAGCAGCCGTCCTCGACCACGGCGGTTGAGGAGCCCTCGGCGGACCAGCCATCTTCCATTACATCGGTTGAAGAGTCGTCGACCGACCAACCGTCCTCTGGTGAACAAGCTTCATCTCGACAAGACATCGGCCCCGCCAACGGCAAGGTCCGCGCCTCGCCTATGGCGCGCCACCTCGCCGCCGAACATGGCCTTGACCTCTCAGGCATCAGCGGCAGTGGGCCCCAGGGCCGCGTCGTGCGCGCCGACGTCGAAGCCGCCGTCAACGGCCCCGCTGCGCCACAGAGCGCGCAGCCTCCCGCTAACGGGCAGTCACCTGAAGGCCAGCCGACCGAGACCCCCGAGCAGCCAGCTCCAGAATCTTCCGGCGCCCGCGAGCAGCCAGCCTCACCGCCGGCTGCGACCGATGACGAGCGCATCCCCCTCTCCCAGATGCGCCGCACCATCGCCCGCCGCCTCGCCGACAGCAAGCGCACCGTCCCCCACTTCTACCTGACCACCACCGTCGACGCCACCGACCTCGGCGCACTCCGCACCCAGATCAACCAGCAGGCCGACAACATCAAGATCAGCTTCAACGATCTGATCGTCAAAGGCGCCGCCCTGGCCATCCGCCAGGTCCCTGAGGTCAACGTCTCGTTTGCCGAGGACGCCCTGATTCGCCACCGCCACGTCCACGTCGGCATTGCCGTGGCGACCGAGCGTGGCCTGATCGTGCCGGTCATCCGCGACGCGGACCAGAAGTCCGTCGGCCAGATCGCTCGCGAAGCGCACGACCTTGCCGAACGCGCCAACGCCGGCAAGCTGCAGCCCAACGAGTACTCGGGCGGCACGTTCTCGGTCAGCAACCTGGGCATGTTCGGCGTCGACCAGTTCGAGGCGGTCATCAATCCGCCCGAGGCGGCGATCCTGGCGGTCGGGGCCATCGTTCGCGAACCCGCCGCGCACGACGGCCAGATCGCGCTGCGTGACCGCGTGCGGCTGACGCTGTCGGTCGACCATCGCGCGCTCGACGGCGCGATCGGCGCCCGCTACCTGCAAGCGCTCAGAGCGCTGCTCGAAAAGCCGATGCTCCTGCTGGTTTAGCCACCCAGCAGCGCATGACGCTCGAGCCGCGCCAGGTCGCCGATGCGCTCCACGGTCACATCCGCCGGTGGGTACGCGGCCACGACCTTCGGATCCAGCGCGTAGTGCCCCT
>JAFAWJ010000182.1 GCA_019242065.1 Chloroflexota bacterium | reverse complement strand
CAGTTCCCACCATGCCGCACCGCCGACCCGACGACTTCCATCGTCACCCACCTTTCTTCGGCCCCCGCCACCGCTGCGCCGACGACGCCGACTTTCCCTTCGGTCGCTGGAACCGCCGCTGGGGCGGCCCAGGCGGCCCGGGCGGCTTCGGCCCCGGGTTCGACTTCTTCGGCCCCGGCCAGCGCGAGCGCTTCTTCGGTCGCGGCGACCTCAAGGTCGTCATCCTCGAGCTGCTCAAGGACCAGCCCCGCCACGGCTACGACATCATCCGCGCCCTCGAAGAGCGCATGCGTGGCCGCTACCGCCCCAGTCCCGGCTCGGTGTACCCCACCCTGCAGATGCTCGAAGACCTGGGCTACGTGACCTCCACTCAGCAGGAGGGCAAGAAGGTCTACACCATCACCGACGAAGGCCGTCGCTACCTCGATGAACAGCAGTCGACCGTCGACGACATTCGCTCGCGCATCAGCGCCGGTTGGGACGCCGCCCAGCGGCCCGAGGTCTCCGACCTGATGCACGAGGTCCAGCAACTCGCGCGCGCCCTGTTCCGCTCGGGCACGCACTCGCTGCACGAGACCGACCGCCTCAAGCGGCTGCGTGAGATCGTCGCGCGGGCGCGGGCCGAAGTGGAGGCCTTCGAGAACGAGCCGCGGACCGCCCCCGCCGGCGCACCGCCGAGCGAACCGCGGATGGTCTAGAACCCTTGAGCCAGTCGGATCCCGAGGTCGACGCCCCGCGCTGCCTCGGGATCCCTCCGGCGACCGCCGACCTCGAACCGACACCGCGCTCTCGAGCGACCTGGCTCCTCGGGATCCCTTCGGCTATCGCCGACCTCGAGCCCACACCGCGCCCGCGGGCGATCCAACGTGTACGTGCCCTGGCGCGGACCGCGTAAGGTCTCACCATCGACACCCCTTCGAGTCCTGACCTGACGCCCGGCGCCCTGCTCGTCGCCACGCCGCGCGACGCGCCGTCCGACACCTTCACCGGCGCGGTCATCCTTATTATCGACCGCGAGCCGAGCGGCATCACCATCGGCCTGTGTCTGAATCGGCCACTCGAGTCGACCACCATCGTCGACACCTCAGCACTGGCGCTGCTGTTTATTCCTGAGCCGGGTGCAGGCGTATTCTGGGGCGGCCCCATGGGCCACGATCCGGCCATTCTGGCCCAGTTCAGCGCCGTCGACGGGCTCGAATGGTTTCACCTGCCGCACGAGCAGCAGCGGCCATTTCCGCTGCCTGACGTCGGCGTGATCGCCGTGGCCGAGCATCCCTCGCCATTCGAGGACCGCATCCAACGCGCGCGGCTGTTCATCGGCCTGTGCGTCTGGGCGCGCGGGCAACTGGAGCGTGAGATCGAGCGCGGCGCGTGGCGCATGACCAGCGCCACTGCCGACGACATCTTCACACCCAGCCCAGAGTCGCTGTGGTCGAGGTTCGCATGAGATGCCTTGCTACAGGCACACCTCGACGACAAACGAGTTCCTGTGGTCACACGGCCCCAGTTGGTTGGACAACCCGATTGCCGCGGCAGGCGTGTTCGGCTTTGCTGAGCTGACCTGGCTTCGACGGGTGACGATCTCGCGTGGCGGGCTTTTGAGCCAGCACTACACTTGTCCGCGGATGGAGCACCTGTGAGTTACCGACCGGCGCGCATGAAATTTGGCGTGTTCATGGCCCCGCTGCATCACCGCGTCGACGAAAACCCGACCCTCAGCATGCACGAGGACCTCGAATTTCTCGAAATCCTCGACCGACTGGACTTCGACGAGGCATGGATCGGCGAGCACCACAGTGGCGCGGTGGAGATCTTCGCTTCACCCGAAATCATGATCGCCGCCGCTGCGCAGCGCACGCGCCGCATCATGCTCGGCTCGGGCGTCATCGACCTGCCGCTGCACCATCCGTTCATGGTGGCCGACCGCATGCTGATGCTCGACCACATCACCCGCGGCCGCGCAATGCTGGGCGTCGGCTCCGGCGCCCTGCGCGCGGACTTCCGCATGCTCGGCATCGATCCCGACCTGAAGAGTCGCATGACTGATGAGGCGCTCGAGGCCATCATCGCCCTGCTGCGCGGCGAGGCGCCGGTCACCCGCAAGACCGACTGGTTCGAGCTCAACGAGGCGCGGCTCCAGATGGCCTCGTATACCGCACCGCATTTGCCAATCGGCGTCGCCGGCTCAGCCTCGGCCGACGGCTCGATGGCCGCCGGTCGCTACGGGCTCATTCAGATGTCGCCGGCGCGCTCGCCCGAGGTTCTGGACGCGGCCTGGACGCGCGTCGAGGAGACCGCGGCGCGCTGCGGCACCCCCGTGCACCGCCGCAACTTTCGGGCGATGAAGTTCATCCACGTCGCCGAGACGCGACAGCAGGCTCTGGACGACTGCCGCGCGCGCATGCCCACCTTTACGGGCCTGCCCCTCATGGGCGTCTCGCTCAACGGGACCGACCGCTCCCGCTTGCCTGAACTATCTGTCGAGGCCGGCGGCTCGATCATAGGCACGCCCGACGACGCGATCGAGGCCATTGAAGCGCTGCTCGACGGCTCCGGCGGCTTTGGCGGCGTGCTGCTGGCGATGTACGGCGTTGTCGAGCGCCAGCGTATGATCCGCAGCTTCGAGCTGTTCGCGCGCCACGTGATGCCCCGGTTCCAGCGCAGCTACTCGACGATGCGCGCCAATCGCGAATGGGTGGTGGCGACCAACGGCGGCCCGATCGCGCAGCGGCTGTAAGGTCGACCCGCGAACGTAAGCCGTATCTCAGCGCAAGGCCGCTCGCTCGCCGGCGGTCAGGCCCGCGGCGGCTTGCTGCTGCGCTTCTTCGGCGGCTTCCTCGTCGTGAAGCACGCCCGCCAGCAGCCACAGGATCGCCACCCCGTACACCAGGCCACCCGGAATCCACATGATCAATCCCGCCAGTTGCTGGTCCTCCAGTGGCGACACGCCCGTCAGTTGCGGGGCCGCCAGGTAGGTTGCGTAGAACGGCCGCTGCGCAAAGGTCAGCAGGGCGCCGATCAGGGTGCCCTCCAGCATCGGAATCGAGACGTACCCGATGCCGGCAAATTTCCCCAGCGTGCGCGCGCCGCCACCGGGATGGATCACTGGCCACCAGAACAGCATTGCCGTGGCGAAAAACAGGATGTGCTCGGTCCAGTGCACCAGCGTCTGGCCCTGCGCCGCGTCGTACAGAAATGGCACGTGCCAGATCGCGAACGTGGTTACGAACAGCGTCACCGCCACCGTCGGCCGCGCCAGGCTGCTGCCCACACGGAACAAAAGGCCGTGCGGCCGCAGGAGACGCGCCGCACCACGCCGCTCCTGCCTCGGCAGACCCCACAGCATCGGCACGAGCGGCCAGCCGAGCAGCAGCAACGGCGGCGCGCCGACGGTGAGCAGCAGGTGCTCGGTCATGTGCAGGCTGAACAGGTCCTGGTCGTACGTGCCGATCGGCGACAGCAGTGCCAGGACGATCAGTGCCAGGCCGGCCGCAAAGCAGACGGCCTGACCTCTCGTAGGGTGGCGGCTGCCGCGTCGACGCAGGTAACGCCAGCCGCGGGCGTACAGCACCGCCGCCAGCCCCAGGCTGAGCAGTACGAACGGATCCCACGACCACGCCGTCAGGTCCACAGCGAGTGATCATAAGACTGGCTCGAGAGTCCCTGATAGGCTGAGCCACATGCGAGGCCTCGTATTTCTGGGAGAGCAGCAGGTCGAACTGCGCGAGTTTCCCGACCCGAAACCTGGCCCGGGCGAGGTGGTCGTCGCCATGCGTGCCTCCGGCATGTGCGGCAGCGACCTGCGCCCCTACCAGCGTGGACAGTCCAGGTTCGTTACCGGCCATGAGCCGTGCGGTGTCGTCGCCGAGCGCGGCCCAGGCGTGACCGAGACCCAGGCGCCGATCGGCCAGCGCGTCATGGTCCACCACTACTGGGGCTGCGGCATGTGCAAGCACTGTCGCGTGGGGTACACCCAGATGTGCGAGCAAGGCTCGCGGGTAATGGGCTCCAGCGCCGACGGGGGCAACGCCTCGTACTTACTGGCGCCGGCCACCTCACTGGTGCCGCTGCCCGCCGAGCTGTCGTTTGCCGAAGGCGCGGCGATCTCGTGCGGCACGGGCACCGCGTATTCGGCGCTCAAGCGACTGGCCGTCTCGGGGCGCGACACGCTGGCGATCTTCGGGCAGGGACCGGTGGGCCTGGCCGCCACCCAGTTGGCCACGGCGATGGGCGCGCGCGTGATCGCGGTCGATCCGCTCGGCGAGCGGCGTGAGCTGGCGAGCAGACTCGGCGCGGCGGCCACCATCGACAGCTCGGCCGGCGATCCGGTGGCGGCTATCCGAGCCCAGACGGACGGCGAAGGCGCTGACGCCACACTGGACTGCACAGGCAACGCCGAAGCGCGCGCCAACTGCGCCAAAGCCGCGCGACCGTGGGGTCGCGCCTGTTTCGTGGGCGAGCAAGGCACCGCGACCTTCGACATGACGCCGGACGTCATCCACAAACAGCTGACCATGTACGGGTCGTGGACCTTCAGTACCGTCCTGCTCGCGGAGTGCGCCCGCTTCGCGGTTGACCGTCAGATCCCGCTGGGTGACGTGTTCACCGAGTCGTTCACCATCGACGAGGGCGAGGCCGCCTTCCGCAAATTCTCGGCCCGCGAGATGGGCAAGGGCGTATTCGTCTTCGACTAGGCCGCCCCTGGTTAGGATCTGAGTCATTCCCCACGCGCCTCTCGCCTTTGGCCTCGACCTGCGCGAGTCTGTCGAGGTCAATCTCGCCTCGCACGCGCCCGTGCTGCTCTCGAACGACGCTGCACGGGCGGCGGCCGTGGGCGTGGTGCTGGTGAGCGACGACCTGGGTCAGGCGTGCTTCGTCCTGACCCGCCGCGCCAGCAGCTTGCGGCGGCACAGTGGCCAGTGGGCGCTGCCGGGTGGCCGCGTCGAACCTGATGAGTCGCCGATGGACGCCGCGCGGCGCGAAATCGGTGAGGAAGTCGGGCTCGAGGTGCCGGCCGCGGCGCTGCTGGGCCGCCTGGATGACTTCCTGAGTCGCTCGGACCACCTGATCTCGCCGTTCGTCTTCTGGGCAGACGACTCCGCCGCGCTGCACGGCAATCCGCAGGAGGTGGCGGCGGTCTACCGCGTGCCGCTGGCCGACCTGGAACGGCCGGGCAATCCGCTGCGCGACCCGCTGCTGAAATTCGCCGTGCTCGACACGACCGTCTACGCGCCGACGGCGGCCATCCTGCTGCAGTTCCGCGACCTGGCGCTGCACGGCCGCCACGTGCGCGTGAGCGACGAAGAGCAACCCCAGTTCGCCTGGCGCTGACGTTCTTACCTAGAATAAATGTTCTAGGGCTGCGCTTGATTGGCGCTAGAATCTGACGTGGTCAACCCCAAGGCGGTCGGCGAACGGACGGAGGCCGTCATCCTGGCGCACCTG
>JAFAWJ010000688.1 GCA_019242065.1 Chloroflexota bacterium | reverse complement strand
GGGACGCGCTACGTCGTCCCGCTCCGCGAAGGCGGATCGCTACCGGCTGTCGTCGACACGGATGCCGACGGGAGCTTCGTGGTCAAGTTCCGCGGCGCGGGTCAGGGTCCGCGGGCGCTGGTGGCCGAGGCGCTGGTGGCCGCCATTGCCCGGCAGGTCGGCTTGCCCGTGCCCACTCCAGCCATTGTCGAACTGGACGACGGGTTCGGGCGCGGCGAGCCGGACCCCGAGATCCAGGACATCCTGCGCGGCAGCGTGGGCGCCAACTTCGGGCTCGAGTTTCTGCCGGGTGCGCTGGCCTTCGACCCGGCCGTCGACGCGGCGCTGGTGGCGCCCGAGTTTGCCGCTGATCTCGTCTGGCTGGACGCGTATGTCACCAACGTCGATCGCACACCGCGCAATACGAATCTGCTGGTGCGCGACGAGCGCGTGTGGCTGATCGACCACGGCGCGGCGCTGTACTTCCATCACCGCTGGGCGGGCTGGCGCGAGCGCGTCCAGTCGCCGTTTGCGCCGATTGCCGATCACGTGCTGTTGCACGTCGCCGGCGATCTCACGGTGGCCGACGCGCGCCTGCGGCCGCGATTGACCGAGGCGAGGCTGGCCGCGATCGTGGCCGACGTGCCCGAGGAGTGGCTGGACGAAGAAGAGCCCGAGTTTGCCAGCCTCCACGAGCAACGCCAGGCGTATGTCACCTATCTCGTCGAGCGACTGAACGGCCCGCGCGCGTGGCTGGCGGAGGCCATCGCCGCCCAGCAGCGCGGCCCGCGGCAACTGGAGCGCAGGGCCACCCACCGTGTGGTATAGCTACGCGATTGTCCGCGTCGTGCCACGGGTGGAGCGCGGCGAGTTTTTGAATGTGGGCGTGGTGCTCTTCAGCCGCGAGCTCGACTTTCTGGGCGCGCGGCTCGAACTTGACGAGGAGCGCTTGCGGAGCCTGTCGCCGGGCGTCGACATGCCCACGGTCGAGCGCCACCTGGCGATCTTTCGAGCGATCGCGCTCGGGGAACCTGCCGGCGGCCCGATCGCGGCGTTGCCCAGGCCCGAACGGTTCCACTGGCTGGTCGCGCCCCGCAGCACGATGATCCAGACGTCGCCGACCCACGTCGGACGGTCGTCTGACGCCGAGCGAGCCCTCGAAAACCTCCTGGACGAATTTGTGCGGGTGCCGCGGCCGACTACGACGACAGCGACGCTCTGAAGCGGTCGCGCAGCGCGACGCAGTTTTTGTCGGGCCGGTACGGCGAATCACCCGGCTGCACCCGACCGACGATGGCCCACGGCTGAGCATCAGCCATCGCTTCGGCAAACGCGGCTCGGAAGTCGACAAGATTCGCGACGGTGGCAGCGCGCTGAAAACCGCAGCCGCGGGCCACGGTTTCCAGGTCAATCCCGAACGGCGACCCGGCGGGCTGTCCGCCAGTGATCTCCCAGCCGCCGTTGTCCCAGATCACGTGAACCAGGTTCGTGACGCCAGTTGTGATTTCGGTGGCCAACGAGCTGAGATTCATCAGGATCGAGCCGTCGCCGTCCAGGACGACGACCCGCAGGTCAGGTCGCGCCAGAGCCAGGCCCAGGCCGATCGACGAGGCCATGCCCATCGAATTCCACATAGAGAATGTGCGTGGCCGATCGAACGGCACCAGGTCGAACGTGCTGTTACCCACGCCGCCGACGATCGGCGCATCGCCAGCCAGCTCCACCGCCACGCGTGTGGCCTCCAGACGCTGCATCATTTCTCGGGTTTCCAGCCTGTCAACTGCGCCGATAGCAAGATGCCGAACGGCTCTTCGGCCGTGAAGCACGTCTTCAGCGCCCCTTCGACGATGGTCGGCAGGTGCTCTTCAGCACGCAGCGTGACGTGCGGAATGGTAAGCGCGTCGAGGCAGCCGGGCACCGCGCGACCCATGTGCAGCTGGGCGGGGTTGAATTCGCCGAGCTCCCCCCGCAGGCTGACCAGCAGCGGGAACGGGATGCGGTAGGCCATCGCCAGCGAGCCGAGGGCGTTCAGGGCGTTGCCCAGGCCCGAGCTCTGGATGAGCATCGCCCCACGCCGGCCGCCCAGGAAGAGACCGGTCAGGATGCCGACGGCCTCCTCCTCGCGGTGGACGTTGACCAGTGTGAAAAAGTTGTCGGGCTGCTCCTCGGCCAGGGCCAGTAGGCGACCCATGACGGTATCGGGCAGGAACACGAGGTGGTGGATGTCTTCGGCGCGAAAGGCGTCCAGCAGCGTGTGTGCCCAGGCGGGAGCATCGGCAGCCTGATGGCGACCA
The DNA here is from genome assembly GCA_019242065.1 of Chloroflexota bacterium. The sequence continues at coordinate 1,070 of JAFAWJ010000688.1, read as the reverse complement.
GAACGTTTGATCGAAAAAGTGGCGGTCACGAGACGCCTCGAAGAGTACCCTCTCGGCGTGAACTCGGCCGATGCGCTCGTCACCCGCCTGCGCGATACGCTGGCTGCGCGCGCGGCGGAGCCCTCGTCGGTGCTGGTGCACGAGCGTGCCGACCCGGCCCAGGTAGCGAGGCTCGGAGTCCTGCGGCCGCGGCTGCCACCGGCGCTGGGCCGCGCCCTGGTGGATTCGGGCATCCGCCAGCTGTACGCGCACCAGGTTGCCACCGTCGAGACGCTGCGCGCGGGGCACAACGTCGTGCTGGCCAGCCCGACCGCCAGCGGCAAAACGCTGGCGTTCGCGCTGCCGACGCTCGAACGCGCGCTGACCGTGCCGGGCACACGTGGTCTGTACCTGTACCCCACCAAGGCGCTCATCGGCGATCAGCTCCGAGCCCTGCGGGCGCTGTGCACGCAGGTCGGCCTGCGCGTGGATGTGCTGACGGGCGATACACCGCGCGACGAGCGCCAACGCCTGGCCGCCGATCCGCCGACGATCCTGCTGGCCAACCCCGACATCCTCCACCGCAGCCTGCTGCCCGACCATCGCCGCTGGCGCGCGCTGCTGGCCAATCTGGGCGTGGTGGCCATCGACGAACTGCACTCGTACCGAGGCGTGTTTGGAGCCCACGTCGCCATGGTTATGCGCCGACTACGCCGGCTGGCGGCGGCGTACGGCGCCCAACCCGAGTTCGTGGCGGCCTCGGCCACCATCGCCAATCCCGTGGAGCTCGCCCAGGAGGTGGTCGGAGCGCCGTTTGTCGAGGTCCACGGGGATTCGGCGGGGGCCGGCGCACGGCGGTTCGTGTTCTGGCGTCCACCATCGCGCGGTGACGAGAGCCTCAACGAGCACGAGAGCGTCTTCTTAGAGGCGGCCTCGATCTTCGCTGAATCGCTCCAGGCGGGCTACACCGGCATTCTGTTCGGACGCGCGCGCGTCTCGGTCGAGCGCATGCTGCTGGATGTGCGCCGCCTGGTCGGGCCGCGGCTCGCCGGGCAGGTCAGCGCGTACAAGGCCGGATATCGAGCCGACGA
>JAFAWJ010000682.1 GCA_019242065.1 Chloroflexota bacterium | reverse complement strand
CGTGGCCGGAGCGTTCGCCGGGCGCGCGACGGGTGCACAAACGGCGGTCATGGCCGGCTTCATCGGCGCCGTCTGGGCCATGGGCGGCCGCCCCCTGGCCGCCTTCGAGTTCCGAGTGGCGCGCGGCAAGATCGTGAGCATCGAGGTCGTGGCCGATCCCGAGCGCATCGGCGAGCTGGACCCTCAGCTGCTGCCCTGAACTCTTCAGGGACGGAGCGATTGGTAGCATCGTAGCTACGTGGTCTGGAAGGAGCTGGGGCTATGACAACCGTGATGCCGACGTTCGGGGTACGCCAACGCAATCCGCTCTCCGCGCGACAACTCGCGTCGCCGGTACCGCCGATGGCAGCCCAGATGCTGTCGCGCGCCGACGCCGAGGTCGCCGCGCCCTACGCGGGCGTCACCGTCGACGGCACGCCGCGCGCTGGCCTGTTTCCTTTGCACGCCACGGGTGTTTCGACGGAGTCGCTGCGGGCCGCCGCGCAGCGCTTTCTCGCCGACCTGAGTGAAGCACAGCGCCAGGCGGTGGCGTTTCCGCTGGAGAATTCGGCCTGGCTGCGCTGGAGCAACATCCACGCGTACGTCATGCGCCATGGATTGCTGCTGGAAGACCTCGACTCAGACCTGCAGACCAGGGCCATGGAGGTCATGCACTCGGCCCTCAGCGAGCGCGGCTTCACCACCGCTCGCGACATTATGAAACTCAATTACACCATCGGGGAGATCACCCAGCGCTGGGACGAGTATGGCGACTGGCTGTACTGGTTGAGCATCTTCGGTCAGCCGTCAGCGGAGCAGCCGTGGGGCTGGCAGATCGACGGCCACCACCTGATTGTCAACTGTGTCGTGGTCGGCGATCAGCTCGTGCTGACACCCATGTTCATGGGCTCCGAACCGACCCTGGCCGAGGGTGGCAAGTACGCCGGGACGCGCGTGTTCGAAGCTGAGGAGCAGCTTGGACTGGCATTCGCCCGCTCGCTGAGCGCCGAACAGCGGCACGCGGCCGTGCTGGCGGATTCGATTCTCAGCAGCGCGCAGCCGGCGGACCGACGGCCAGCGATGGAAGGTCGCATGCAGGGCGGTGCGCTGCGCGACAACGTGGTGCTGCCGTATGAGGGCTTGCCCGGCGACAGACTGGCACCCGACCAGCAGGAGCGTTTGCTGGAGCTGGTCGACACATACGTGGGCCGCATGCGGGACGATCACAGTCGGATCAAAATGGACGAGGTCCGCGAGCACCTGGCGGAGACGCACTTCATGTGGATGGGTGGTCTCGAAGAGGACAGCGTGTTTTATTACCGCATCCATTCTCCGGTGGTGCTGATCGAGTTTGACCATTTGCGCGGCGTGGCGCTGGACAACGACGAGCCGGCGCGTACGCACATTCACACGGTGGTGCGGACGCCGAACGGCAATGACTACGGCCGCGATCTGCTTCGGCAACACTACGCGCGCTTTCATCAGCACAGCAGCACGCCGTGACGCGGGCCTGACGACGCGCTCTCGGACACTTGAGCGGTCGCCACGTGCGACGGCATCCGCGCCGTAGGACACGATAATGAAGTAGTTAGACCACGGTGTGGCGACAGGCCACGCGCCGTCGGACGCGAGCGGCAAGCAGCTCTGCTGCGCTGTCACAGAAGTGTTGGCGAGACGGGAGCATCCTGGGGGGTCCGGCGTGGCGCGGCGACGTTATGATCCTCGGGTTGTTCGACGTGCTCGCGGGTTGGTCTGCTGCTCGGCTCCGGGTGGTTGGCGTGCTGCTCGGGGCGGGCCTTCTGGTTGCGGTCGCCGCGAGCGTGCTCGTCCTGCGCTCGGCCACCGTTCCAGAGGCGGCAGTGGTGCCGCAGGTGCCACACTTCGTCGACGCCACGGCCAGCTCGGGCATCGACTTTACCTACACTGGTGACTTCGACTACTCCGTCGGCGGCGGCGTGGCGGCTTTCGACTGCAGTGGCGACGGTAAGCCATCCCTGTATTTCGCCGGCGGCAGCCAGCCCGCGGCCCTGTACCGCAATGACACATTCGTCGGCGGACCACTGCACTTCACGCGCCTCCAGAGTCCCGTCACCGACCTCACCGGTGTCATGGGCGCCTATCCCATCGACCTCCAGGGCCGCGGCCTGACCGACCTCGTCGTCCTGCGCGACGGCGAAACGGTGCTGCTCCGTGGACTGGGCGACTGCCAGTTCGAGCGTGCCAACGAGGACCTCCACTTCGACGGCACCGGCCCCGCCACCACCGCGTTCAGCGCCACCTGGCAGACCGGCGCGAACCTCCCGACTCTCGCATTCGGCCGCTACGAGGACCCCGCCAGCAACGACCCGCACCACCTGTGCTTCGACAACGTCCTGTTTCGACCGGCTGGCGCGACATTCGGCGACCCCTTGCCGCTGCGACCCGCCTGGTGCGCGCTGTCCATGCTCTTCAGCGACTGGAACCGCTCGGGCCACATGGATCTGCGGGTCAGCAACGACGAGCACTACTATCTGCCAACCGACGGTCAGGAGCAGCTGTGGCGCATGACTCCGGGCGAGCCGCCCCACCTGTACACCGCCGACGAGGGTTGGAACACCGTCCAGATCGAGGGCATGGGCATTGCCAGCTACGACCTGACCGGCAGCGGGTACCCGGATTATTTTCTGACCAGTCAGGCGGCCAATCGGCTCCAGACCCTGACCTCGGGACCCGCGCAGCCGGCGTTCCGCGACGCCGGCATGGCACGCGGCATCAATGCCGCGCATCCCTTCGCGGGCGACACGACGCTGCCGTCCACCGCGTGGCACGCCCAGTTCGAAGACGTCAACAACGATGGGCTGATTGACCTGTTCATCTCCAAGGGCAACGTCACCGATCAGCCTGACTATGCGCGCCAGGATCCGAGTGACCTGTTTGTCGGGCAGCCCGACGGCAGGTTCGACGAGGCGGCAGATACGGCGGGGATCGTCAGCTTCGATCGTGGCCGGGGCGCGGCGCTGGTCGATCTCAGCCTCGACGGGCGCGTCGACATCGTGCAGGTGAACTACGGGGCGCCGGTGCGCATCTGGCAGAACGTGGGCGCGGGCTCGCCGTCGCAACCGACGCCGCTGGGCAACTGGCTGGAGCTGCGAGCCGCACAAGATGCGCCAAATGTGGACGCGATCGGCGCCTGGTTCGAGGTGCGGACGGGCGATCGGATTCAGCGACGGGAGCTCACGATTGGCGGCGGCCATGCCAGTGGTCAGCTGGGCTGGACACATTTCGGGTTGGGGCGGGCGACGACGGCTGATGTGCGTGTGGCGTGGCCGGGCGGCGAGGTCGGCCCGTGGCAGCCTGTAACCGCCAACGGCTTTGGCATCGTGCGACGCGGCGCGACGTCCGTCGAGACGTGGTCCCCGGGATGAGCACCGCCGCGATTAGCGTTGGCCGCCAGACGTATCCGCTGATCTTGCCGAACGTCCGCGATCCGCGGCTGCACGTGGCGGCGGTGATCATTACCATTCATATCCTCGGCCAGGTCGGCCTGCACTTCGTCGTCAGCGTGTGGCAGATCCTCGCCGCGATCCTGACCTGCGCGGTGCTCGAAATCGGCATCACCTTCCACCAGAAGCGGGTCATCGTCTGGCCGGCGAGCGCGATGCTGACCGGCAGCGGGGTCGCGCTGATCCTGCGCGTGGTCGGCACGCCGCCAGACGATCACTGGAGCACCTACGCCATCTGGGTGTTCGCCGCCGTGTCCGGACTGGGGCTGCTGTCGAAGTACGCCTTCAGGTATCGAGGCGCGCCGCTGTTCAATCCATCCAACATCGCACTGGTGGCGGCTTTCGTCGTGCTCGGAACATCGCGGGTGGAACCACTCGACTTCTGGTGGGCGCCGCCAGATGCGTGGATGGTTCTGGCATACGCCGTCATCGTGACCGGCGGCCTGCTGATCACCTGGCGCTTGAAGCTGCTGGCGGTCGCCGCCAGTTTCTGGCTGACGCTGGCGGTGGGCCTGGCAATTCTGGAGGCCGCGGGCCACTGCATCGTCGCTAACTGGGCGTTTGCGCCGGTGTGCGGTGTCGACTACTGGCGGGTCATCGTGACGTCGCCGGAGGTGTTCATTTTTCTCTTTTTCATGATTACCGACCCACGGACGGTGCGCTCGGGGCGCGTGGGGCGCATCGCGTTCGGGATACTGGTCGGACTCGTCGGCGCGCTGCTGATGGCACCGCAAACTACCGAGTTCTGGTCGAAGGTGGGGCTGCTGGCGGGGCTGACGCTGGTCTGCGCGTCGCGGCCGATCCTCGATCGGGTGTTGCCGGAGCCCGGGTCGGTTGAGGACGACCCGCGACGATATTTGACGCGTTTTCGAGCCGGCGCAGTTGCACTCGGGATCGCCGCGGTCGCCGCCGGGATTGTGCTGGCCGGGGCGCCTGCGCGGGGGGCGTCTCAGGTGAACGCGGAGGAGGCGCTGCTGGAGCCGGCCCGCATGGACGCCGCAACTTTTCCGTCGATTTCGGTCGACAGCGCCGTGACCGATTGGGACCCCACGCTCTCAGGCGCTGCGATGCAGGCCATCGTGCTGACCGCCGCCCAG
>JAFAWJ010001003.1 GCA_019242065.1 Chloroflexota bacterium | reverse complement strand
CGATTTCGGCGGCCGGTTCCTTCCGGTCGGACGACCGCGGACAAACCTGGAAACCCATCAATCGCGGGTTGCACTCCGAAGGCATACCGGATCCAACTGCCGAAGTCGGTCATTGTGTGCACCACATTGCGATGCATCCGTCGCGACCCGGTGTCCTGTTTATGCAGAAACATTGGGACGTCATGCGCAGCGACGACGCCGGCGAGTCCTGGCGGGAAATCAGTGGCAACCTCCCGACGGACTTCGGCTTCACCATTGACGTGCACGCTCACGAGCCCGAGACCATTTACGTGGTACCGATCAAGAGCGACTCGGAGCACTTCGTGCCTGACGGCAAGCTGCGCGTCTATCGCAGTCGGTCCGGCGGCAACGAGTGGGAGGCGCTGACGCGCGGGCTGCCGCAGCACGACGTGTACCTGAACATTTATCGGGATGCGATGTCGGTCGACACGCTCGAGCCATGCGGCGTGTATTTCGGTACCAGCGGCGGACAGGTCTATGTCTCGGCCGACGCGGGGGATAGCTGGGAGCCAATCGTGCGCGATCTGCCGACCGTGCTGTCCGTGGAAGTCCAGACACTGTCGTGATTCGGGTCGTGCTGCCGACGCCGCTCAAGACGCTGGCGCAGGTGACTGGCGAGGTCCAGCTCGACGTGGACGGACCCGTGACGCAGGCGTCGGTCCTCGATGCCCTCGAGCGGGACTATCCGATGCTGCGCGGCACGCTGCGTGATCAGCAAAGTCACAAGCGGCGACCGTTCGTGCGCTTCTTCGCGTGCAAGCAAGACCTGTCGCACACCGCGGCGGACAGCCCGCTGCCCGATGCCATCGCGCGCGGCGACGAGCCATTTCTGATCGTCGGCGCCATGGCCGGCGGCTAGCCATAACGCCCCCCCGCTAGGTGGCGCTGAGCGACACTGCGCGCTCAGGCGAGGTCTGGCTGGACGTTCAGACTCTTGAGATCGTGACTGCCCAGGCGGTTGTAGACGACGTCCTCGCCACCAATCTTTTCCAGCGCCGCGCGCTGCCACTTGTAGCGCTTGCTCGCCCAGCGCTTGCCTTCCTCGTTGACTCCGAGGTTGAACGCGTACGGACCCGGCCACATCGACTGCGACAGGTCGGCTCGCCCCCGGCCGTCTTTGTCGTTGAGCGACGAAATGCGATAGACCGTCGGCAGCTTGAGGCTGCTCACCGGCCCCGGAAGTGCGCTCAGCATGGCTTTTGACACCGACGCGAGGTGCCCCTCGATAGGTATGACCGTCCACGTGTCGTCGGTAACGGCATCGACGTACGCGTCGACGAAGAGAACCCCCGGGACATTGTCGATCCGGCTCTGATAATCGCCGCGCTCGGTCACGTTGTGGAGGATCGTCGTGGCGATCTCGTCGCCACCTTTTTTGACGGTTTCCGATCCAACCTTCTGCTGCGCCAGGTAACTGAGCCAGTGGACGGTTGTCTGCGTTTTCTGGATGCCGTCCGCTTCCGAGAGCAGTGGACTGGCGCCGAGCGCTCGCCTGCGATGATCGCGCGAGCGGCTCTCGCGCCGGACTGGAGGACGTTGGATAACGGTCCGCACGTGACTGGCAGCTAGCGTACGCGCCGCGGGCCGAAATGAACATTGGAGAAATTGCCGATTTCTGGGATGTTCGTGGGCCTTGTATCGATCACCATGAGGCAATCCAAGACAAGGCTTGATACCTTCTCACAAAGACGTGGTGACTTGAACCAGAAGTTCTGTGCACTTACAGGGTGACATTCGGTGCCAAATGTCGTCGGGATGCTGGCGTTGTTATTCACGGTTGATCTACCGTGTCGTAAACGCCTGGTAGCACGTGCCGACAACCCACGCGCGTCAGTCACCTCGCATCGCTTCCCAGGTCGACGGCGGTCCGACGCCCGCGGCGGCGGTGTTGGCGAACAGTCCGTCGCTACTCGCTCTCGCCAGGTATTTTCCTGTGGATCGCGGCCACCGGTTTTGGCCCGTCGCCCTGCTCGGCTACATGCACCGTGACCTTGTGCAGCGCCGCAAGTGGTTCGACGACCACACCTATCGGCTCGCACTCGCCTTTTCGCAGCTCATCCCAGGTCCACTGGCTGGTGTTTTTCGCCAAAGCCGGTACGTTCGCCTTCGGGAGTGGGTTGGCGACGATTCCGTTCCTGGAGCCGGGTGTCGTGCGCGACTTCGGCTGGCTGACGGAGCAGCAATTCCTGGACGGAGTGGCGTTCATCGTCGTACCTGCTGGCGGCCTCCGCGCGCTAGAGTGCCCGTATGGTCCGAGCGCGCCAGTTGCTAGCCGCGCTCGGCCTGCTGCTCATCGCAGCGTGCACGCCGCAGCCCAATACGCCGCCGGGGCCGGATCCGGCGACGTTATCACCGGGAGCGGCAGCGGGCAAAGCGTTGATTTATCAGAGGAACTGTGGCGGGTGCCACACGATCCCGGGCATCCCGGGTGCCGAGGGCATCGTCGGGCCCAACCTGGCCGGCGTTGCCAGCCGCACAACCCTCGCTGGTGGCGTGGTGCCAAACAACAACCCGGACGACCTCAAGAACTGGATCCAACATCCAGATTCGCTCAAGCCAGGCACCGGCATGCCGAACCTCGGCCTGAGCGACCAGCAGGCGACGCAAATCGTCGCCTACCTCGAGCTGTTGAAGTAGTCGCTGCTTGTCCTGATCAGCGAGCAGAGAGTACGGTGGCGCTATGCAGCACCAGGTGCTGCGGCAGTCGCGGCGTGGTGACCAATCCCGCCAGGGTGAAGGCCATCCCGAGGTCGGACGCAGCGATCAGCTCCACTCCAGCAGGCGTGGGCGAGTCCCGAAGATGCTGGCGTCGCGCAGCTCGTCCGTCTGGGCGGAATCCTCGGCAACCAGGTTGTGGCCCAGCGTCTGGCCGCGCCGACGACGATCCAGCGCGCCGCCGTCAAAGACACGCAGCTTGATG
>JAFAWJ010000911.1 GCA_019242065.1 Chloroflexota bacterium | reverse complement strand
CAATACCCAGACCGACGACCAGCACATCACCCGAGCCAAACAACGAGTCGAGTACCAGAAGCATGGCGATGCCGCCGATCGCCTGCAGCGAGAGCGCCAGGATGAAGCAGGTCCGCGTTCCCCACGCCACGGCGACGGTTCGGTCGCCGCGTGCGCGGTCCTCGTCAATCTGGAACACCTGGGTCAGCGGGTAAACGCCCAGTATGAGCAGTGCGGCCGCCAGCGCGCCGAGGACTCCGACCGGCCGCCACACGGCCGACAGCTCACCGCTGCACGCCGCGTATCCGGCCAGATACGCCAGCACCCCCTGGCCCAGCCCCACGGCCGCCAAACTCGCGAATGGCCGTGCTTTCAATCGCACGCTTGGATGCGAGTAGGCAGTAAAGATGACCAGGATGGTGACATACAGCAGAAACGTGGGTACGTTGACGAGCAGCGTCAATGCGCAGCCGACGAACTCGACCGCGAGGGCAAACCAGAGCAGTGCAGGCTCGACAGGCGGAGGATGCTCCAGGCCTCCGATTGGGCCTTCGTCGCGATCGTAGTACGAGTTGTAGGCCGACGCACCACCGTACAGGAACACGTGGAAGGTGATAAAGGCCAGGCCAAGCCGCGGCGACCAGCCGCCACCTGCGACCAGCCAACCCCACAGGAAGACCGGCGCGAGCAGAAGCTGGAAGGGCAGCCGCAGATGAATCAGCAGCGACTGCGCGAGTCGGGGCTGACTCCGCTTCGGCGCCACGTTCAGCCCTCGTCGGGTGCGTCGGCCCACGCCAGCACCCCGAGTCCGCCCAGCACTGTCTCGGCTTGACACTCGACAAACCCCGCCCGGTGGAGTGTCCTGGTCAACGAGGCAGGGCTGAATTGCCCGTGCAACCGACTGAACGGCCGCCACATCGCAATCGAGATCAGCATACGCGGATCATGCGTTGCCTGGAGGATGGCGCTGAGCGCTGGCCGGTCGGTGTTCGGCTCCATCAAGATGACGCGTCCACCGGGACGGAGTACGCGGCGCATCTCACGCAGAGCCGTTTCACGATCGGGCAGGAGATAGAGGAAGCTGTGTCCGGTGACCGCCTCGAGCGACCCAGACGCAAATGGCAAGCGCGACGCGTCGGCACGTACCAGCGACACCGCGGGTGCGCCCATGTCGCTTTGACGGAGAGCTTGCTGCGCTTGCAGCAGCATGCGCCTGGCAAGGTCGAGTCCCACGATTCGAGCGTCTGGCCGGCGACGAGCCAGCGCGATAGCTGACATTCCAGGCCCGCAGCCGAGGTCGACGATGGACGCGGGTCCATCGCCTCGTGCTGGTGGCAGGTGCGTCGCCATTGCGGCGCAGCTTGCTCCCCAGGTCGACTGGTCGTTCATCCAGGCATAGACGCCGGCCGCCACGTCGAATATCCATGAACTGTCAAACGAGTGGTGACGCACGCGCACTGGGCTTACACGCCTGGGCCGATTCGCGGCGTCGATACGTTTACGTCCATCCCCGAGGCGAAGTGCACGATTGGTGGTGCTTCGGAAGTGGGCAGTCCGGCGGCCACGACAAGGTCCCGCTTCAACGCGTGAACCTCGGCTGCAAACAGCGGATATGGACAGTGCGGCACATTCACGCTCCACAGATTCCGACCACGCATGACATGCAGGGCATATCGCTCAGAAGTACGGCAGACCGAAGGCAGGAAGCGAGGCCGCGTCTAGCGAAAAGAAGTACACGCCAGGTACCGGGCCGTTCTTCGAACGCACGTGCGTGCGCACATTGCTTTCCTCGAATGACAGTCCCATCGGAAGCGGAACCTCGACCGGACGCGCGGCCTTGACCACCAAGGCGACCAGGCCGACGCACGCTGTGCCGTTGAACTCGTCGACAGCCAGTTGCACGGGAACTGCAGGGCGCAGCTCGGACGCGAAGCAGGGCCAGTGGAGACAGAGCAGTCGCCGCCACTTTTGGCGGCTGGCACCCAGACGCGTCATCTGGTCCTGTGACCTGCCATGGCCCGACGATGGCAAGACGCGTACCGCGCTTCAGGAGGCGCGGCCGCGCGTGACCAGCCGGGTTGAGTGGCGATCTGGCCAAGACCATCCTGTGTGCAGTGCAAGCACCGGCAAGACAGATCGGCAGCTTCGTCGATAAGTCGCATTCTGCGGAGCCCAGGAGCACCCCGCGCGTGATGCAAGACGCGGCGTACCTTTCTGACGACCAGCCTGATCGGCGGGGCTGGTCTCGCACTGTTGACGGCGTGTCAGAGCGCCGCGAGCCCGTCGCCGACGGTGGCCCCCACGGCCGCGCCGCCGGCGACCACAGGCACCCGTCTCAACCGCGCCCAAGCAGGCCTCGTCCGGTGAGTTGCGCGTCGGCGTCGGCGACGTCAACTTCCCCGGCACCCTCGACGCCACCAAGGACGGTTTTTTCCGGCGCCAGGCATGTTCCCCCCAACTTCGTCACGCGCGCCTTCGAGGAAGCAGGCTTCGCCGACGTGGAGATCAGACAACTGCATGAGATAGAGCGCATCGAGCGTGAGCTGAATCCCGGCGCGGCGATGATCGAGCGGTACGTCGTCGCGGGAGAACGCCCGCGCTGAGCCGCCGAGCGTGCCTCGCTATGTAACGCGCCGGATGGCAGCGCCCTGCCGGTGCTGCTGGCCATCTCGGTGCTGGTTGGTGTTCGCGCTCCAGGCGATCACTCCGGGCGATCCGGCCACCATCCTGCTCCAGGGCAGCGGTGTGGAATCGGTGACACCAGCGGCCGTCGCCCAGAAACGCGCCGAGCTCCACCTGACGATCCGCTGCCCGTGCGCTATGTGGAGTGGCTCGGCGCGGCGCTGCACGGCGACTTCGGTCGCTCGTTTCGGACGTATACGCCGGTCACCTCGCTGGACGCCGAGCGCATCGGCAACACCCTGGTGCTGACCGGCTCGGCCATAGCCCTTGCCGCGCTGGTGGCCATGCCGCTGGCGACGCTGAGCGCGCATCACCCTGGTGGCGCACTGGATGCTGCCGCGCAACTGGTGGCGGTGTTCGGCTCTGCCGTGCCCGGGTTGTGGCTCGGCTTCGTGCTGATCTACGTCTTCGCCTCGCAGCTTCACTGCTGCCCGCCTTTGGCTCGCTGACTCCGACCGGTATCGTCCTGTCGACTATCGTGCTGCCGACTATCCATCCGGAG
>JAFAWJ010000883.1 GCA_019242065.1 Chloroflexota bacterium | reverse complement strand
CGTCATTCTGATAACGGCCGGCAACGCGGAGCAGGCCAGCCTGGCGCAGATCCTGGAGGCCGACCTGCAGACGGTGGGACTGAACCCGACCATTCAGTCGCAGGACACCGCGGCCTGGCGCACCACGACGGCCAGTTTGAAGGGCTGGCACATCAACCTGGCGTCCTCCGACTACTCGCAGCTGTTACCCAGCTCACTCGCCACCATGAGCGCGTGGTGGAGCTATTCGGTCGGTCAGACTGGTTTCAAGGACCCGCAGTACGAGCAACTGGTGACCAGCATCGGCTCGGAGCCGGACGCGACGAAGCGGGCGACGCTGTACGGCCAGTTGAACGATTTCCTGCTGGACCAGTCCTTTGTGATGGTCGTGTCGCCGGCGCCGTCGCACATTCTGGCGCGGGCGAATGTGCAGGGCATCCGCTTCTTCCACCACGAAGCGCTGGATTTCACTTCTACCTCGCTCAGCTGAAAACCTGGCGGTCTCTTTGAAGAAGTCTGCTTCTCTTCAGAGAAGATGTGTCTTGGCCTTTGGATGTCTCGTCCACAAAGGTTAGCTGGCGCGTTTGAACCTCACGGGAGTTGGTGGAGCCCTCGATGTGGTCTTCGCTGGCCTGCCTAGATCGCGCCTTCGGCTTTCAGGCGCGCCAGATGATCGGGCGAAAGTCCCAGCAGTCCACCGTAGACAGCGTCGTTGTCTTCGCCCAGCCACGCGGTGCGGGCATCGGGCTCGGCGCTGGCTTCTGAAAAGCGGATCGGCACACCAGGACCGTACACGTCGTCGATGTCCCCGTAGACAGGGTGCCGCAATTTGCGGGTTTCGCCGCGGTCGACGACCCGCGGATCGCGGATGGCGGCCGCCGGTTCGCGGACTTCCGCGGCGGCCACGCCGGCGGCGTTCAGCAGCGCGGCAATCTCCGCTTTCGGGCGATCAGAGGTCCACTCGCCGACAATCGCGTCGATCTCCGTGGAGTGGCTCAGCCGGCCGGCTTGCGTATTGAAGCGCGAATCCTCCAGCAGGTCCGCTCGACCCATCACCTGCAGCAGCGCCGGCAGCAATTTGTAGCCGGGTGCGCAGATGACGACGTGCCCGTCGCAGGCGGGGTACACGCCGAACGGGGCCAGGCGGGGTACGGTGGGACCGGTGCGCATCGGAATGCCGAGACGCTCCAGCACGTCGAAGGGCTCCACGGCCACGATCGAGGTCAGCACACCGAGCATGGACACGTCGACAGCCTGGCCCTCGCCGGTGCGGTGGCGCTGCTCGAGCGCCGACAGGATGCCGATAATGCCGAAGAGCGGAGCGAGCGTATCGGCGGTCGGGATGCCGATGCGCACCGGTGGATCCTCGGGACCGCCGGTGGCCAGCATGACTCCGCTCAGCGCCTGGATGATGTTGTCCATGGCGCGGCTCCCGCGATCCTGCTGGCCGAAACCGCTGATGGAGCAATAGATGACGCGCGGATTGGCGGCCCGCGCGGCCGAGTAGCCGATCCCCAGGCGTTCGGCGGTGCCGGCCGAGAAATTCTCGACCACGATGTCGGCGTGGCGCACCAGGTCGGCGAAAATGGCCGGTGCGTCAGGATGCTTGAAGTTGAGCGTGATGCTGGCCTTGCCGCGCAGACGAACGATGTTGGCAATCGGCATGTCGTCGGCGTGGCGCCGACGCAGGCTGATGCCGTCGCGGCCGAGGAAGGGCGCGGTCTCACGCCCGTCGCCTTCGCCCGGCTCTTCGACTTTGATGACGCGCGCGCCGAGACCGGCCAGCAAGAGCGTGGCGTACGGACCGGCGAGCGCGCGGGTGAGGTCGATGACCGTCAGGCCGGCCAGTGGCGCTGGGCGAGGGGTTTCGGACATGCGGACGTGCCGCCACGCTATCACACTACCAGTCGATTGACGGCGCGGAAGTGGGTGCATACCATCGAGGTCACTCAATCGATCGATAGATGTGCGGGGTGCAGGATGGCAGCGATGACGGCGCTGGAGACTTGCCGCGAGCTCTACCGCCAGCGCGACCTCGCCGCACGCGACTGGAAGCATGCCGGCGGCAAGGTCGTTGGTTATCTGTGCGACAACGTGCCCGAGGAATTGATCATCGCCGCCGGCTACCTGCCCTACCGTTTGAGCGGAGCACCCGAGGCCGCAACCGACGCGCTGGATGCCTACATCCAGCCCTTTGCGCCACCCTTTTCGGCCCGCAACCGCGGTGTCGGCTACGTCGACGCTATCCTCAGCCAGCTCCTGAACGGCGACTTCGACTTCCTCGACTACCTGGTCATTCCCCACACCCGCAAGACCATCCAGGCCTTCTATCGCGAGCTGACGCTGGCCCAGTCGGCGTGTCCTGACCTGTCGCTGCCCGAGCTGTACTACCTGGATCGTGCCTACACCCCGTTCTATACGTCTGAGGTCTTCAACCGCCAGGCGCTCCTGGACCTGAAAGCGCAGCTGGAAGTGTGGTGTGGTCACCCACTCACCCCCGAAGCGCTGGCCGACGCAATCGACCTCACCAATACCAGCCGCCGGCTCCTGCTGGAAGTGGCCGCGCTCCGCATCGCCAGGCCTGCGCGACTCTCGGGAGTCGACGCCCTCCAGGTCATCGGCGGCGCCTTTTTCATGCCGAAGCGCGAGCACAACCAGCTCCTGCGGAGCCTTGTGGAAGCACCGCCGGAGCCGGGGGAGCACACCGGCAAGCCGCGACTGTTCGTCGGCGGCAGCCCGCTCGACAACGTCGAACTGTATGCGCTCGTCGAGTCGTGTGGCGCGGTGGTCGTCGCCGAAGACCACTGCTGGGGCGGTCGCTGTGTCGAAGCCGTCGCCGATGCGGAGATGCCGCCGTTCGAAGCGCTCGCCGATCGGTATCATCGCACACCGGCGTGCTCGATCGAGTTCCCTTCCACGCGCGTGGTGGAGCGCTGCCTGGGACGCGCACGCGCCGCGGGCGTCGACGGCGCCGTGTTCTGGGTGATGGAGGGCGACGGCGTCCACGTCTGGGACACCCCCGACGAAGTCGCCGCCCTCGAACGCAACGGCATTCCATCGCTGGTGCTCAATCGTCAGCCGTATCACGTCGAGGCTTCCGAGTCGCTGCGTGCGCAGATCGCCGAGTTTATCGGCGCGCTCCGACCATGACCGAACGACTGGAGTCCGTCAACGCGATCCGTGCCCACCAGCGCGCGTGGCTGGCCGACGCTCGTGAACGGGCGGCTACCGGTGAGCCCTTCGTGATCTGCACCAGCGACGAGGTCGAAGAGATCCTGGCGGCATTCGGGATCCCGGGCCTCGTCATCAACTACTGGAACTTTCTCATCACCGCGCAGCGCAAGGCCGGCTACTTCAGTCAGGTACTCGAATCGCGCGGCTATGTCGGCCCGCACTTTTTCGCCCTGGGCCTCGCCTCCACCCTGGAGCCCGAAGAGGCGCCGTGGGGCGGCCTCCCGAAGCCCGCGCTGATCGTCGGCGCTACCCGACACGAGACCGAGCTGAAAATTACCGAGCGCTGGGCACGCGAGCTTGGCTGTCCGTGCTTTCCGCTGGATTTCAATTTCGCTTCGCCGTACCGTCGCCTGCCGCCCGACGACTGGTGGATGCGCATTCGCGACGACTGGGAGGATCTGGTCGACCCGGCGCGTCTGGAGCTACGTATCGAACAGAACCGGGCGCTCATCAGCTACGTCGAGCAGCTCACCGGCCGGAGTTTCAGCTGGCAGGCGCTGCGGCAGGTGATGGAGCGGGTGAACGCGCAGATGGACGTGATGTCCGAGACGCGCGACCTGATTGCCGGCGCGCGTCCGTGCCCGGTGACGCTGCGCGACCAGGTCTCTGCCTACCAGACCAACTGGCACCGCGGCACCCTCGCGGG
>JAFAWJ010000781.1 GCA_019242065.1 Chloroflexota bacterium | reverse complement strand
GTGGCACTCGGCGGGTCACTGGCGCTGACCGGGGTGGCCCTGTTCAGCAAGGAGTCGGCGTTCGCTGCCGTCGCCCTGCTGCCGTGTCTGCTGGTCCTGGAGGCGCGTGCGTTTGGCGCCGATTGGCGGGCCGCCGCCGTACGCGCCAGGCTGGCGGCGCCATATCTCGCTCTGGCACTCGTCGTGTTTGGCGTTCGCCTGGTCGTGCTTGGCCGGCTGGGCGGGACACACGATCCCAGTCAGGTCGTCGGCAGTTCCTGGCAGGTGCTCGGGGCGTACACGCGCGACGTGATCTGGTTCCTGGCGCCGCTGGCCTCTTCCACGCATGTCATATGGCTGGTGCTGGGTGCGGCGCTGGTGCTCGGGCTGGCGCTGGCAGGTGCCCGTTTGCCGCGGCGGCAGTCCGCGTTGCTGCTGATGGGCTGGCTGTGGATCGTCGCCTTCGGTGCGTTTGCCATGCTGCTGCGTATCGCGACGGTGGCGTGGCTGGCGTACTTCGCCCTGCCGGGTGTGGCGATCGTCTGGGCCGCCGGCTTCGAGGGCGTGGTGGAGCGCCTACGTGGCTTCGCCTGGCGCACGGCCTGGCCCAGCTCAGCGACCTCGGCGCTCCTGGGGGTGTGCCTGGCGGGTTTTGCGGTCGGCTGGCTGGCAGACTCGGCGCTGGTCCGCAGGTACGACCAGTGGCACGTCGCTGGGGACGTCATGCAGGGGTACACGGATGCCTTGACCGAGTGTGTCACCTCGGTGCCTGACATCTCGCACGTCAGGCTAGAGGGCATGCCGACCGCGCTGGACGACGGTCAACCCGAGACCAACCAACTCGGCGTGACGCTCTTCGAGGACTACACCATTCAGGCGGCGCTGCGCCTGTTCTTTCCGCAAAGGGACCTGACCTACACCGTGTGGTCGCGACAGACGCTGCACGGGCCGGATGCCGACCCGCACTTCGCGTGCACGTCGGACAGTAGCCGGATCATTCTCACGGCCACGTACGCCCCTGAATGAACGCGTGGGGCGAACAAGGTGTGCTGAGCGGCTTCGTGGTCAAGCCCATCCGGACGGCCCTACACTGTAGGTCCCTGTGAGCCTGGGTTTCGATCGCCCGCTCCTGCTCCTGCTGCTGCCAGCTTGCCTGGCACTGGTGTATGTCTTGTGGCGCACCAGCCGGGTGTATATGCCGCCGCTGCGGCGCCGAACGTCGCTGGTGCTGCGCGTGCTGGTCGTCAGCTTGTTGGTCTCGGTCCTGGCCGAGCCGCACGTGCAGTTGCCAGCCAATGACGTGGCTGTCGCTTTCCTGCTGGACCGATCTGACAGCGTCACGCCGAGTATGCAGGCGGATGAGCAGAGCTTTCTCGCCAGCGCGCTGCAGCACAAGTCGCCGCAGGACCGCGCCGCCGTGATCTCGTTCGGCGGAGATCCCGTGATCGACCGCGAGCTGTCGACCGAGTCGGACCCGCCCAGGCTGAGCCCGCCGACCAACCTGAATCCGAGCGCGACGGACATTGCCGCCGCCATCCGCGCCGGTCTCGCCGTCCTGCCGCCGTCGTCCGCGCGGCGCCTGGTCCTGCTCTCGGACGGACAGGAAAACCAGGAGCAAGCGGACAGCGCCACGGCCCTGGCCGCCGCGGCCGGCGTCCAGTTGATGAGC
This sequence comes from Chloroflexota bacterium, assembly GCA_019242065.1. The sequence continues at coordinate 848 of JAFAWJ010000781.1, read as the reverse complement.
GTGCCACTCCAGTCGGAGCGCGGCCCGAGCGTGCTCGTTCGCGCGCTCGACGCGCCGACCCAACTGCGCGAGGGCGAGCGTTTCTCGGTCAGCGCCGAGGTGCAGTCGAACGTCGTCGCCTCTGCGACGCTGTATCTGCTGGTCGACGGCACGCTGGTCGATACGCAGGCCGTGAACGTCGAACCCGGCACGAGCCGCTTCGTCCTGCCGGTCGATCCGTTGCTGACGGGCAACCACGTCGTGCGCGTTCAGCTCCAGACTGATCAGGACTCGGTGGCCGAGAACAAGAGCGCTGGCGCGTACGTCATCGTGCAGGGCCCGGCGCGTGTCCTGATCGTGGAAGGTACGCCGGGTGAGGGCCAGTACCTGGCCGACGCGCTGCAATCCGAGGGGCTCCAGGTCGACGTGACCGCGCCGGATGGGGCCGACCTCGACAACGAGACGCTGCTTGGCTACGCCAGCACCATCCTGGTCGACGTCCCAGCCGACAGCCTGCCGCAAGACCGCATGCTGTCGCTCAAGAGCTATGTCCGCGACCATGGCGGCGGACTCCTGGTGGTCGGTGGCGATAACGCGTTCGGTCCAGGCGGCTACGCCCGCACCCCGCTCGAAGACATGCTGCCGGTCCAGATGGACTTGCGCGGCAAGAGCCTGTCGACGAGCGTGGCGCTGATGCTGGTGATGGACGTGTCAGGCTCGATGGGTGGTGGCCCGGGCGGGGCATCCAAGATGGACCTCGCCAAAGAGGCGGCCCTGGCGGCGGTCGAACTGCTCGGCGATTACGACCAGGTCGGCCTCCTCGCCTTCGACGATCAGAACCACTGGATGATCCACCCGACGTTCGCGAG
>JAFAWJ010000557.1 GCA_019242065.1 Chloroflexota bacterium | reverse complement strand
TCAAACAATAGGGAATCGAATGGCGTGTGACCTACAGCCGAACGTTCTGCACCAGGGTCTGACGGGTGTGCGCTTCGCGCGCCCGCGAACCTTCGCTCGAGGTCAGTTCCTGCTGCAGGCCGAAGAGCCGGCTGACGCGATCTACCTGATTCGCGACGGTCACGTGCGTTGTTTCCTGCTTGATGACGACGGGCGAGAGACGAGCACGGCTGTCCTCGGCCCCGGCCAGATTGTCGGTGTCGCGCCATTGATCGGCAAGACAACCCACCTGGAGTTCGCGGAGGCAGTCACCCGAGTCGAAGCCTGGCTCTTACCCACCGACGAGGTTCAGCGCGGCCTGGCAACCCTGCCGGAGCTTCGCAGTCTGATCCTCGGATGCCTTGCCCAGCGTGTGGAACTCGCGCTGGCCCTACTGAGAGGTGTGTGCTTGCTTTCGGTGCGTGACCGGATTCGTGACATGCAGCCACGCATCTCGGCAAGCCTGGCGTCGCGTCGAAAAGTCAAAGGCACGACGCTCGCCGCGCTCCTGCAAATCCGGCCCGAAACACTGGCGAGAGTCCAGCACCTGCGACCGCAGCTGCCAGCCGCACCCGCGCGAGCGTCCGACACCATCGGCTTATTCACTGCCAGCGATAAGCACGCGTATGCAGCTGATGATGTAGTCGTCGACGGTGGCTTGCCGATCGGTCGTGTGGGTATGGTGGTCTCGGGCGAGCTCCACTTCCGCCTGGTCGGCGATACACTCCGCACGATTCCGGTTGATTCGCTCGCAGCCGGAGACGTCTTCGGGGCCGGTGCTATCTTCGGCGTACCGCCCGTCCGCTACACGCTGGTCGGCATGGTGCCTGGGACGCTGGAGGTATGGGGCACGGACCGCTTACTGCAGTGGCTCGCGGACGATGCGGCCAGATGCAGCGCGCAGGTGCGTCGGCTCGGCGAACGCCTCGAGCGCCTCGAGCGGCGGTTGGCCCAAGCGTCATTGGCGGATGTGCACCAGCGCTTGATTGAAGCGCTGCATGAAATTGTAGATTGCGAGCAGGTGCCGCTTCGCAACGGCAGCCGACTCTTGCCAGCGACGTGGTCGCACAGCACGTTGGGGCGTCACCTCGGTGTGTGCCGCGAAACGGTCACTCGCGGGTTGGCGGAGCTGTCGAAGGCTGGAGTCATCGCGCGGCAAGGCCATCGCATTTTTCTCCTCGATTCCGACATCCAGAGCACGCAGTCGTCACGGCATCATGGTTCAGGAGTACCCAGTATGGCGCGTACCACGCTCGACCTCGAGCCACCAGCACCGCACCCGTTAATGGTGACGGATGCACACATCCTTCATAGTCAACGAGCAGATCCACTGCGCAAGCCAGCGCAACGCGGTGACAGGTGTCGATTGTGCACCCTGCGAACGTCAGGACTGTTGTGTACAGGGTGCGCGGAGCGACTCGAACGCGACCTCGAGTGCAACCCGAGCCACGCGTGCGTCAAATGCGGTCGACATCGGGAGCTCTGCCAAATTTTACCCTGTGGTGCGCCGGAACCGGTTGCCTTGCCGGTGCCACACAAACTGTCCATCGCCTGGATCCGAATCAACACCATCGAGGAACCAGACTCTCACTGCAACTCGCGGCGCACCTATCCCGAAGGTTCGATCGCCGAACTGGCTGGCTCGCTGCGACAGCATGGTTTTCTTCAACCCCTGTGCGTCCGACCCAAAGGTGAGCGCTACGAGCTCGTGTTTGGCGTACGCCGCTTGCGTGCGGCCGTCCAGGCGGGACTCCAGGAAGTGCCCTGCACGATTCGAGTCGCGGACGACGACCGTGCATTTCTCCTGAACGCGATCGAGAACCTGCACCGCGAGCAGCTTTCGAACGCCGAGCGCGTGGCAACGATAGAGCGGCTGGCGGCGACCGGTCTCGGGGTCCGCGAACTGAGTCGGCGGACCGGCTTCAACGCGTCGACGATCTCGAGATGGCTGCGGATTAACGCTCGCCCGGAGCTGAAGCAAGCACTCGAAGATGGCAGACTCGACGTGGCGCGAGCGGTCATAATCGGCGAGGCACCCACCGCATCGGTAGCGGGTCTGATCGAGCAGGCTCCCAGCCTCTCGACGGCCGAGTTGCGGCGCCGAGTCTCTTCCATGAAACGGGGTGGCTGTGAGACGGTTGCTCCCGAAGAGCATGAGGATTACTTGCTGCAGGCGTTACGGTGTTTGCGCGCCAGTCGTGGCACACCTGACGCGGCAATACTCCAGGACATCCAACACGAGATTGATCGTCTCACCGCGCGTGTCCACATTCGAGAGTTGCCAACCGTTCCGGTGGAGCCCGCACCCACGCAGATATTTCAACCCAAAAAGCTGGCGTAAACCGTCTGGATGGCCTGGTAGTCTTCGCACACGAGTCGCTCCAGGCCCAGCTCGTCGACGATGTGTACAGTACCGCGCCAGTGCTGGATCAAGAGGAGACAGCGAGCCAAGCGTCGATCGACCCTGTGAATCGCATTGCACGCCACGTTCGCACCGCTTCGTTGAAGATGCCATGCGCATACCGCAGCAGGCGGTGTTCGAAACCTGGCAAAGCAGCGGCGCAGTTGACCAGCGCGCCAGACGACATGCGCAGCGCCTCGCCCGCGACCAGGCAGGCTGATTCAAAAGGTGGATCGTTCGCCGCGAGCATGAGGGACACGCCCCCCCATTCCGTCATTCCCGCCGGCGGCGGCACGCCGCGGCCAGGGTGTTTGGGCGACGCCAACCGGGTGTTGTCGAAGACAACGCCGCCCGTCGCGAGCAGCCCGAATTGTGATCGAGGTCAACAAATCCCCGTAGGCGCCACCTCACAATCGATCCAGCGCCGGTGGCTCAAGTCTTCAATCCAAGCACCAATAGCCTGGCTCGCGTGACATTGTGGGGCTCGCTGCTCGGCGCCGTGGTGCTCTTCTCGGTGCTGGAGTTGTACGCGCGCTCGACGTATGCCACCGACGTCGGCAAGCCAGTCGATCAACCCGTGCCCTTCAGTCATCAGCACCATGTGATGGACGATGGCATCGACTGTCGCTACTGTCACACCACCGCCGAATCCTCGGCGTTCGCGGGTATTCCGTCCACCCAGGTGTGCATGAACTGCCACTCTGAAGTGTGGGCCCAGAGCCCAACCTTGCAGCCGGTCTTCGACAGCTTCCAAAGTGGACAACCGATTCAATGGAACCGCGTGACCAACCTGCCTGAATTTGTGTATTTCGACCACAGCGCCCACGTGACCAAGGGGGTCGGCTGCTCGACGTGCCACGGACGCGTCGACGAAATGCCGCTCACCTTCAAAACACAGACGATGCAAATGAGCTTCTGCCTCGAGTGTCACGAGGACCCGAAGCGCTTCGTCCGGCCAGAGGACCAGGTGTTCAACATGGCCTGGACACCGCCGGCCGACCAGGACACGCTCGGGCAGGAGCTCGTCCAGATGTACCACATTCAGTCCAAGATCAGCTGCGACACGTGCCACCGCTAAGTTCATGACTGACGCACCGGACGTTCGTTCCACTCGCAAAGCCGCGTACCTCGAAGCACTGGCTCAGCGGACTGATCCCATGAGTCGACGCCGTTTCATCCAACTCATGGGTGCCTCGCTCGCGATGGCGGGGGCCGCTGCCTGCGCACCGCCGCACGAGCAGATCGTGCCGTACGTGCGTCAGCCCGCCCAGGTGCAAACCGACAAGCCCCTCTTTTTCGCCAGCGCGCACGTGCTCGGAGGTTTCGCCCAGGGCGTGTTGGTCGAGACTCAGCTAGGACGTCCAACGAAGATCGAGGGCAATCCACAACAGCCAGCCAGCCTGGGCACCACCGATGCATTCGGCCAGGCGTCCGTCCTGACGCTGTACGAGCCGACACGCACCCAAACGGTCACATTCGAGGGTCAGATCAACACCTGGAACGAGTTCCAGCGCCGTTTGCGCACGACGGTTGAGACGTTACGTTCTAGCGGTGGTCAGGGTATCCGGTTCCTCAGCGGGTCCAGCACGTCGCCGACCCTGGCGGCCCAGATCGCCCAGCTCGGACAGACCTTTCCGAACGCCAGGTGGCACTGGTGGGAGCCGGTCAACCGTGACAATGCGCTGGCCGGCGCCCAGCTCGTGTTCGGCCAACCGGTCGAGCCGCGTTACCACTTTGAAGCAGCGGACGTCGTGCTCAGCCTCGACGCAGATACATTCGCGTGGGCGCCAGGGCGGCTGCGCTACATGCACGACTTCGCCACCCGCCGGCGTCCGGAGCAAGGCGCGCTCAGCCGTGTGTACGCGGTGGAGAGCACACCATCGCTGCTCGGCGTGGCCGCCGACCATCGGTTGCCGTTACCCGCAAGTGACATCCAGGCACTGGCGTTCGCGCTGGCAGGCGCCCTGGGTGTCAACACCGCCGCGCCGGTCGTCCAGGCGCCCGCGGGAGTCCCATCGGATTTCCTCGCGACCCTGGCCGACGACTTGCGCGGACACGGCCGCACGTCGCTGGTGATTCCCGGCGATTTTCAACCACCGGCAGTCCACGCCGCGGCGCATGCGATCAACGCGGCGCTCGGCAGCGTTGGAACGACGGTGGACTACGCGAGTCCGGTGCTCGTGGACGCCGTGGACCACGTGTCGTCATTGCGGCAACTGGTCGAAGACATGTCCACTGGCCAGGTCGCGCTGCTGGTGATTCTGGGTGGCAATCCGGCGTACTCCGCTCCGGCCGATGTCCCGTTCGGAGACGCGCTGCAGCACGTCGGGACGACCGTGTACCTCGGACTGTTCGAGGACGAGACAGCAGATGCGTGTCAGTGGCACGTGCCGGCCCTGCATCCACTCGAGGACTGGAGCGACGCGCGCGGGTTTGACGGCACCACCACCATCCTGCAACCCACCATTGCGCCGCTGTACAGCGAGGCGCACTCCATCCACGAGGTGCTGGCCACGTTTTCCGACGCTCCGGCTACTCCCAGCCATGACAGCGTCAAAACCTACTGGCAGACGCAGCACCCGGCTGGTGACTTCGACGCGTTCTGGCGCCAGACTTTGAGCGACGGTGTGCTCGCTAACT
>JAFAWJ010000503.1 GCA_019242065.1 Chloroflexota bacterium | reverse complement strand
GAGTTCCCGATCCACCGATAGCCATAGAACAGCGGATAGCGGAACACAAAGGCGGCCGCTACCAGGATCGCCAGAAATGGTGAGAACTGACTTAGCCACGGCCAGCGCGCTGTCGGGTCGACGCGGAGGGTGGGTGCCGCACGCGCGCGCGCAGGCGGCGGAGACTCAGGAACGTTGTTGAGGATCGTCTGAGGATTCATTCCTCACGGGTCGCCGCCAAGTGTAGCATCAGTCTCCCGCGGCGACGGACGGTCAACTGGCCCCGTATTTTTCGCGCAGGTACACTCGCTCAGTGCGAGAGCCGGCTGTCCTGAGCCAGACGACCGACGGTGCGCCGTCTCTGGACACCGCCAGCAGCGGACGACCCGTCCGGCGGCTGGATCCGCACAACGCGCGGCACCGGTACTTCGGCGCACTGATCGCGATCGGTCTTCTCTACGTGGTGGCCTACGGTTGGCTGCTGGCAAGCACCGACTCGCTGCCATACGCGATCGACAACAACGAGTCGTTCTCCGCTTATTTGCATGGCGCCAGTCTGTACAGCTTTGGGCTGGGGACTTCGTTCGGCCTGACCGACGAGGCCTTCAGTCCTGATGCGTCGGCCCATCCGTATGTCTACACGCATGGCGGAAATTTCCCGCGCGTGTACACGTACATCCTGTACGCGCTGGGGGCACGCACACCGCAGGCACAGATCCTGATCGCCACGTTCAGCATTGGCGCTCTGGGGTTGTTTTTCGTGTACGTATACTTTGCCAGACTGGCTGGTGTGGCCTTCGCTGCCCTGACGTGCCTGGTCTTCGGGACCGATTACCTGTTTTTCGCGCAATGGCAGGTCAATAGCTACCGAGTTTGGCACACCTTCCTGCTGTTCGCAGCGCTGCTCTGTGTACACGGCGTCGGCGGTAGACGACCGCGCCTGTTTCTCGGGCTGCTGTTTCTGACCGAAGCCTGCCTGGTGTACTTCGACCTCACCTTCGCCGTCTTTGTCTCGGTGTTCGCGGCCGTGTATGCCGCGGTCCTGTACCGTCGCCGTCTGCGACTGATGCTCGGGGTCTGGGCAGCGCAGTTCGTGGCTGCGGGCGCAACGCTGGCCTTGCTCTTAGTCCAATCGATCGCGTTCCTGGGCTGGGGGGCGTTTGTCTACGATCTTGCCCAGACCTACGGCAGTCGCAACAGCCCACTGGATGGAACGAGTGCCGGGGACCGGCTCATCGCCGAGCTTCAGGACTTCTACGCGAGCCATCACGTCGTGTTCTGGCACCAACTCGGCACCAATCAGCCGCTGCGCGACGTGGTGTACTTCCTCCGAGAGCTGGTCACGTTCACGTTACTGCCCATGACGCCGCTCCTGAGTCTGGTTGTCCTGGTGATCTGCGCCGGCTGGCTCCTTGCGATGTTTCGTCCGCCACCATTGGCTGGGCCGGGGTGGTTCGTACAGGCTCGCTGGACTGACAGCCGGCGCACGAAAGCGTGGACGCACGCCGGGATGCTTGGCCTCGCCGCCTTCGCCGCTGCCCTCACCCTGATCCTTGGCTGGGCAACGCCTGGTCAGGGCGCGCCGGCCACCGGTACATCGGGGTTGCTGCTCGGAAGTGTGCTGGCCGCGTGCGCGGCCGGTCTCACGACGCTGCTGGTGACGCGGTTCACGACCGGTGCCTGGTTGGATTTTGCCGCGCTGCCGGTTGGTCGTGTTGCCCTGGCCGCGCTGCTCCTGGTGGTGACGGCGTTCTTCGTCTGGAACTCGGCGAGCCTGTACGACGGCGAGTACGCGGCATTGGCGCGCCTCGGAGCGTGGCTGCCGGCACCAGCCGCGACGAGTGTCGCGTTGATCGCTCTGGCTGTCGCTACGGGCCTGGTGCTGTGTGGGCAGGTGACCTTCGGCGGACGTCCGCTGATCGCTTACCTGACCTGCGGCTTCATTGCCTACCTGGCGTGCTACATCGTGCTGCCGGGCTACGTCATATCCGACTACTTGCAACGCACCGCGCCGCTGACGGTCTACGGCCGCGACGTGCTGGTGGCGCTTGCCATCGCCGTCCTTGTGACGCTGATCGGCCGCGCCTTTCGAGGCCTTGCAAACGCGCGCGCGCTTCGCGGGTTTGCCCTGGCAGGCGCAGTCGGCGGGTTGGTGGTGTTGTGCGGGTACTGGATCAACCTTCAGAGCGAATACTTGCAGCTGTTGCCGCCGACACACTACTCGGCCTTCCTGAGTCTGCTAAGCGAACCGCCGTTTCGTGGCGCGTCCTTCGCGACAAATGTGTATCCGGCGCCCGTGGCAGCGCAGACCGGGCAGTGGGCGTACACGGATCAAGCACTCGGGCGAGGACAAGTTGATGGCCAGGCAGACGGCTACGTGGTAGCTCGCGACCCTACTTATTTGTGGCTGGCGGATGCAACGACCAATCCAGCCTACCTGGATCCCGACTACTACCTGTGCGTCATCGAACAGAATCTGAGCACCACAGTCCGCCGGTTGGACGGAATCGCGCAAGGCGGCTGCGGTCAGCTTGGCGTCGTGCGACTGGCGGGCAAGGACGTGCCATTCCCACACGACGCGGTCGTCGCCACGGACGACAGCGGCCGGGATGGGTGGACAATCGTGCGCCTGGACTGGAACTATCCGCCGTACCTCGCACCGCTTCCAGCTTCGCCCGATCAGCCAACGGACACCTACATCCGCCCCGACATCACGCATGACGCGACGGGCTGGTCGGTCAAGCCCATCTACAACGCCGTTCAGCAGTCCGGGCAGCTGCAGCAACCCCCGCAACTTCGACTGTTCGTGGTCGGCAACACGACGTGCCTCCTGAGTACGACCAGCGACCCGTCGGGCTTTATCCTGCCCGCTAGCTTCTCCAGTCTGGTCGTCATGTCCGTGACGCCGAGAACCGCCTCAGCCGTCGGGGCGGAGATGTTCAGCCAGCCGTTTTTTGTAGGCGCTGCCAGCTACCTGCTCCCGAACACCCAGACGGGCGGGTATCAGCACATCGAGGCGACTTCCCTGTACGCGGCCGAGCAAGTGGCCACCGAGGCTCGCACATGGGTGCCCGGGGCTGGTGCTGGACTCAGCTTGTTCACGCTGCCCGACGTCGACAGCGGTAACGCGCAGCAGGTCCTGGCGCATTCGCTCGAAGAGGCCGAAGACCTGGCGAGCGCAGCGGGCACCTGGAATCAGTCGGCCGGCACGTATGGCGTGACCTCGAGCGGTATCACGCTTTCAAAACACTTTGAGAGCTGCTCGAGCTGAAGGCGCACCTACAACGCCATAGCAGGAATCCCAGCGCGGCGAGGGCAATCAGGGCTAGCGTGTACCAGCCCGCGAACTGCAGCAACGAGTGATACACAAAGGTGACGTGGCCCACGCCGGAGGGCACCAGCACGCCGCGCATGACCCCGTCGGTTGGATACACCGCGACGTCCTGGCCATCAGTCGATGCCGACCAGCCGCGAGCGTAGAGCTCGTTCAGCACGAGGAAGCGGGGCCCGGCTGACGGAGGAAACGTCAGATCGATTCGGTCGGCGCCTTCTGAGACGGCAATATCGCCGGAGGCATCGAAGCTGCCGCTGATCGGTCCTTCCACCTCGTCGACCGGTTTGGGGGCGTCCAGCAGATTGTCACAGCGCTTGCAGGTGCCAAAGAAGTCGTCGATGCGGGTAACGTCTTCAGCCTGCGACACCGATTCAACGGTCCGTGCGAAAAACGCACGCGGATAGACGTACGCCGACGGATTCTGCAGGATCTGCAGTCCACTCGGAAGGTGGGCGCCGGCATTGGTGTACAGGTCCGGTGTGACGACGATCGCATGCTTCACGTTCAACAGACTCAGTAGTCGCCAGGGAACGTCGCCCGCTGAGCGAAATCGAATCTGATGCGAGCTGATGTTGTTCGTGAGCCAGGGCAGCTCCGCCAGGCGCAGCGGCACCCCGCTGAGATAGCCGTCGAGCAGCCGGAGATTCCAGAGCAGCCCCATCGGATTGCTGCAGTCGACTCGGATCACGTCCTCGGGACAGATCGTGATCGACCTGTAATCCGCATTGTCAAGCCTCTCCTGCAGTTGCTGGATTTCGTCGGGAGTGGGTTGCTCGAAGTCGGCTGGGGGTGCCAGGACCATGTTGTTGCCGTCATACGGGGTGCCAGCGTCGGTGGTGTCCGGACCGGTGAACCACACGTTTGCACCCCAGACCGCCTGAAACGCGATGGCCAGCGCCAGCACGGTGCGGACAGCGTCCGCGGAGAACCAGGGCAGCCACCGCCAGCACGTCGCGACCAACACGAAGAGCGCTGCCAGGACGCCCAGGCGCAGCACGTCGACTGCCAGGAACTGGCCAGTTTCCTTGAGTGTGAGACACGCGTCGCAAGTGAGAAATGGCCCCGGGGGTTGCCCAAGTGCGCTCAGGAACGGATCGCGCCATGGCTCGTAGTCAAGGGTGGACGTGGCAACAACTAGCCCAAGGAGTACGCCAATCGTGACCCATGCGGATGGCCGCAGGCGTTCTGAAGACCGACGGCGCAAATACAGCGCGGACAACAAGGCTACTGGTAGGAGCGCGGACACGCCGATGCGGGAATGCTGAAACGGAATGCCGGCATACGCCACACTCACGACGCGATACACAAACTCGAGATGCATCGTGGCAAAGACGAAG
>JAFAWJ010000389.1 GCA_019242065.1 Chloroflexota bacterium | reverse complement strand
GCACTGACTGCGGTTTTGCCCAGAGCGTCTTTGGCCCGAAGATCCATCCCGACCTGGTCTGGGCCAAGTTCCGGACGCTGTCGGAGGGCGCCCGCCGCGCCACGAAGGAGCTCTGGAGCTAATCCCGGCGCGACGTGCGCGAGCTAGGGAGTCCTAGCCGCGCGCGTTGGTTGCCGTCGACGCCGAGCGTCCCAGCGCCCGCGCGTAGCCCAGCGCCGTCTGCCGCATGTCCAGGCCGTCATGCTCGCGATACGCCTGCTGCAGCTCGCGTGTCGCCTCCAGCCAGTCCTGCCCTTTGTCGAGCAGAACTCCGCCCGACCGCAGGCGGTACCCCTCGGGATTGTCGACCCCTGGTGGCACCGTGCCGTTGTCGGCCAACGCGTGCGCCGCCGCCATGAGCCGACGCCGCACGCGAATGATCATCGCGTCACTCGAGCCCAGGCGTTCAGTGGTCCGGTCGTAGATCCAGCCCATGCTGGCGGAACCCTGGACCGCCGCGTCCTGCGGGCCAACGCCAGCGATGCCGGTGAACCCGTTTGGACCATGATTTTTCCGCTGGACTTCGCGATCGATCAAATAGTCATTTTCGGGTTGGTTGGCCATGCGGTGGCGTCCAAACCAGTCGGTGGTGTTGGGCAGCAACGTCATGGGCAGCGGCGTCATGCGTGCGGTCTCCCCCGGCTGCAGTCGCGGCGCGTTCAGGTTGAAGACCATCACATGGTGGTCGTCCATCGGTGCCCACATCGTGACTCGCCGCTCCCAGCCCAGCAGTCCGGGCGCTGGCGACGTGAAGCACGGGAAGTAGTACTGACCCAGCCGCCAGAACTCGGTGCCCGGCTCCGCGTCGCAATACGCGGCGTAGGTAGCGCCAACCGGATGATCGACGACCGCGTAGCGTGGGCTGCGGTGTGCCACCATGTAATGCGCGAACGTCCCACTGGGCACGTCGTCCGGCGTCAACGAACCGCTGTGCAGGATGCCGGTGTGACACGTGTCGATGTCACCCTCCAGCGCCTGCAGCCAGTTTGAATCCCGCATGGCCGCCCGCGCGGTACTGGGTTCGAGCACGTTGGCTTCGAAGTCTGGTAGCTCGGGTGGCGACTGCCGCGGGCCCAGGTAGGCCCAGACCACGCCTCCGCGCTCGCGCGTCGGATACGCGGTCGCCTTGACTTTGGTCCGAAAATCGGATTCGGCTGGCTCGTTGGGCATGTCGAGGCAATTGCCCTGGGTGTCGAATTTCCAGCCGTGGTAGACGCACCGCAGGCCTGGATTAAGCTCTTCGTTGCGGCCGAAGAACAGGGACGCACCACGGTGCGGGCAATGGTTCTGAATGAGGCCGATCTGCCCGTTTGAATCACGGAAGGCGATGAGTTTTTCGCCGAGCAGCATGACCCGCACCGGGTCTCCGTCGGCCACCGGCAGCTCGTGTGAGAGCATGGCGGGCAACCAGTACTGCCGAAAGAGGTTGCCCATGGGCGTGCCTGGCCCAACGCGGGTGATGAATTCGTTCTCAGCTGCAGTCAACATCTCGGCGACACTCTTCCCTCTTCGGTAGTTTACGTGCCCTCTCGGGACGCTAGCCTGTACCCATGCCCGAACGCGTGTCGCTGGACTGGCTCGGCTGCGCAACGTTTCGTCTCACGCGCGGCAACCTGGTCGTCTTTCTCGACGCCTACATCGACCGGGTGCCATCCGCCCCGCCCACCGGCGTGACCACCTCCACCATCGACCGCGCCGACTGGATCGTCGTCGGCCACTCCCACTTCGACCACCTGTGGGGCGCCGAGCGCGTCGCCCTGCGCACCGGCGCGACGATCATCGGCTCGTACGAGTCGATCCGCATCATGGCCGAACAGGGCGTGCCCGACAGCCAGCTGATGCCCGTCTCAGGTGGCGAGCGGATCCGGCTGTCCGAGGACGTGATCGTCGGCGTGCATCCCGGTCTGCACTCGTGCATCTGGACGCACACCAGTTTTGCCGCGGCCGACGACGTATGCACCGGCGACCTGGACGTCCTCCATCAGGACCGGCTGGAACGCCTGCGAAGTCGCGGCGCGCAACGCACGGCGCTGAGCGAGGAAGCGCGCGCCCACCTGCACGCCAGTCAGCAGGGTTCGCGTGGAGACGGTGGCGCGCTGCTCTACCGCTTCGAACTGCCCGAAGGCTCGCTGCTGTACCAGGACACCTGCGGCTACTGGCCGGGGCTGCTGGAGCAGCTCCAGCCGGATGTCGCCATTCTGGCCGCCGCGGGCCGCGGCAACGTCGGCGGCGAGCCCGTGCAGGGCTCACTGGCCGAGTTCGTCGCCGAGGAGGTGGCCCAACTGCACCCGCGGCGCCTGTTCCTGGGCCACCACGACGACTGGTTACCCGGCGTCTCCGCCGCGGTCGACACCGGACCGATCCGCAGAGAAGTCACCCGAGCCGCCCCGCAAGTCGAACTGATCGAGATGCCCTACTGCGCAGGCGTCGACGTGTTCAAGTAGCGCCCTCGGGAGCCACCCGCCGATCTCGGCTGTATCCTGAGGCCCAACTATGCTTTCGCGCGAAGACAACGAGCTCATCACCCGCGTCGGGCCCGGCACGCCCATGGGCAACCTGCTCCGCCAGTTCTGGATCCCCGCGCTCCTTTCGAACGAGCTGTCCCGCCCCGACGACGACCCCGTTCGCGTCTTGCTGCTCGGCGAAAAGCTCATCGCCTTCCGCGACACCCACGGCCACGTCGGTCTGATCCAGAACCACTGCCCCCACCGTGGCGCGTCCCTGTTCTTCGGCCGCAACGAACAGGCCGGCCTGCGGTGCGTCTACCACGGCTGGAAATTCGATACGCAGGGCAACTGCCTCGACATGCCCAACGAGCCCGCAGAATCCGATTTTCGGACCAGAGTCAAGGCGACCGCGTATCCGACTCGGGAGCGCGGCGGCCTGGTCTGGGCGTATATGGGCCCACGCAGCACGCCTCCGCCTCTGCCCGACATGGAAGGCAACATGCAGCCCAACAGCGTGACCAACGCCTTCACCCAGGTGGGCAACTGGCTGCAGATCCTCGAGGGCGACCTGGACACGATCCACGCCGGGCTGCTGCACTACGGCTCCATCCGCCTCGAAGATCAACCCGCGGGCACCTTCTCCGAGTATCAGATTCGCGACCGCACCGCGCGCTTCGAGATGTTCGATACCGACGCCGGTGTGACCTACGGCGCGTATCGTCCAGCTGGCCTCGACGAGCAGTACTGGCGCATCGCGCAGTGGTACATGCCGTTCTGGGCATCGACGCCGCCGGGCGTCCTCGGGCTCAAAGTTATGCAGCACGCGCGCGTGCCGATGGACGACGAACACACGATCAGCTTCACCGTCGTGCCGCGACGACCGAGTCATCCGGCCGCTCAGCTACCGCCGGACAGTCCCCGCGCCAGAAGCGATCCCTGGTTCGATCGTCTCTCGAACGACCTGGGACCGGAGAACGACTTTGGCATCGACCGCGCTCTCCAGCGCGCCAACGCCGGACCCGACGGCTACACCGGCATCCACGGGATCGTCGCCCAGGACGGCGCGATGACCACCAGCATGGGACCGATCGTCGATCGAACTCGCGAGCATCTGGGCTCGACGGATGCGGCGATCATCCGTGTGCGACGACGCCTGATCACTGCCGCCCGAGCACTTGCCGAACGCGGCAGCGTGCCGCCCGGCGTCGACGATCCGACCGCCTTCCACCATCGCGCCGGAGGGGTCCTGGTGCCGGCCGGCGCCGACTGGATCGCGGCAACCCGCGCCCTGCGCCGCGGCTTCGTGGATCATCCCGAGCTGGACCCCGCCATCAACGGTCCCCTGTAACCATCAGGAGTTGTGTTGCTGGGTAAAGCGCCGGGCGCTACACCGTAAGAGATATGACCGAACACCAGACCCACTCGGTGACGTTCCACCTGCCCGAAGGCGTGACAAAGCCGCCGGTCGTCGACCGGGCCACATTTCAGCGCCAACTGGATGCACTGCGCGTGCAGGAAAAGGCGCACACCCACGCGGGTGATGCCATCGCCGCCGCGCGCCGCCGTCTGCCGATGGTAGAGGTGGACTCCGCAACACCGCTGATCGGCCCACACGGACGCGTGCGTCTAATTGACGCATTCGAAGGCCGTCGCATGCTGATCGCGTATTACTTCATGTGGAATCCGGGTGCGCCGGCCGCCGACCAGTGCGAGGGTTGTTCGTTCTACACCGCACAGGTGCGCGAGCTGTCGATGATACATTCACGCGACGTGACGTACGCCACCTTCTGCCAAGGCCCATACCCCGAAAGCATCAAATATCGGGACTTCATGGGCTGGACCCAGCCCTGGTATTCGGCAGCGGAGTCTCTCGGTGTTCTCCTGGTCGGCCGCAAGATCGGCATGATGCACCTGGTGTGTTATCTCCGAGATCACGACCGCGTGTACGAGACGTACTGGACCACCATCCGTGGTGTCGAGGCCATGGACAACAGCTATCGGCTGCTCGACCTCACGGCGTACGGTCGTCAGGAACCGTGGGAGGACTCGCCAGACGGTTGGCCACAGCAGTGGGGCGTCTTTGGCGATCAGCATGCCTACCGCATCGACGGTCGTCCGATCGTCCAGTGGTCGCGCGTCGACGAGGGTCGCTCGGACGATCTGTCCTCCAGCTAGCGCGGATCTCACGACCAGAAAACGTCCGATGGATGCCACGCTGAGCGTGCTCAACCTGGTCGGCACCTTCGTCTTCGCCGTGAGCGGGGCGCTGGCCGGAGTCGGGCACGAGCTCGACGTCTTCGGCGTCCTGGTTCTTGCGTTCGCGGCCGCCACCGCGGGCGGAATCACCCGCGACGTGCTGATCGGCGCCGTGCCCCCATCGGCGATCGCCGACTGGCGCTACGCTCAGTGGTCTGCTGGTGTTTCGCTCGTCGACATTCTTCGATCGGCTGCACAGGACCGTCCTGGTCTTCGACGCGGCCGGTCTCGCCCTGTTCGTGGCCTCCGGCACTCTCATCGGCTTACAAGCTCACCTGAACCCGGTCGGTGCGATTATGCTCGGCGCACTCTCCGGCATCGGCGGCGGCCTGGCGCGCGACCTGCTCCTGGCGGAGGTCCCCACCGTCTTGCGCTCGGAGTTGTACGCGGTGGCGGCTCTGGCCGGTGCAACGGTGGTCGCCGGCGGCCAGCTGCTCCAGCTGCCTTCCGTCCCGGTGACGATCGCCGGAGCCTTACTGTGTTTTGGGCTCCGCATGGCAGCCATCCGCCGCGGCTGGCACCTGCCTGTGCTCGCCGAGCGCCTCGCCTTCCTCGTCAACGAAGCCATCCTCGACCACCGCGACGGACGCTACGCGCTCACCGACAAGGGCCTCGCCCTGTGGCCCGTCCTGCGGACACTCGCCGCCTGGGGCGACGCGTTCTGCGCACCCGACGGCCCGCGACGCATCTTCCGTCACGCCACCTGCGACACACTCCTGACCGGTTCGGGCACCTGTCCGACCTGTCACGGCACGCCCCCACCCGACGAGCTCGACGTCCTGCCCGGCCCCGGTCTGGCCGCCGGCCCCGCCCGCACCGACGCCGTCTCCGCCGCGCTCAGCCACCCGCACCGCCTGCTTGAGCCCCTGCTCACCCGAGCTTCGCGTTCACGAAGCCGCCGCACGCTATCCTGCCGGGCGATGGTGCGCCCCTCAGATTCGACGTCGCTCCCACGCCCGCAGCCTCGCCTCAGTCTCGCCTACCTGGCGCCCGAGCAGGACCTGCTCTGCACGCGGCTGGTCGAGCTGACCCCCCACGAGCTGGCATCTCCGAGCAACCTGCCCGGCTGGACCGTTCTGGACCTCGCGGTGCATATTACCCGCGTCTGCGACTCCATCCTGCTCGCGGTGCAGCGTGCCACGGTCGGCGACGAGACGCCGGCCTTCGGTCCAGCCGCTCGGCCGCGTGAGGAAGCGATCCGCGGAATGTCCCCTGACGGCTGGGCGCAGCTGCAACGCACGGCCCGCGGTGAGCTCACGCGCGTCGTCGCCGCCCTGACGGACGCGGAGCTCGAGGAATTCCACTTTCCACATCCCCAGGGCCAGCGCAGCATCAGCTGGTTCTGTACCCAGTTGCTGACTGAAGTCACGTTTCATCGCTGGGATCTGGGCCGCTCACTGCGCGAATCTCGTCCTCTGGACAGTGCGCTGGCGAGCTATCTGCTGCCCTTCATGCTGGACCCCGCGCAGCCACTCTACGCCCAACTGCGGGCGACGCCGTCCACCAGCTTTACGCTGGTGAC
>JAFAWJ010000261.1 GCA_019242065.1 Chloroflexota bacterium | reverse complement strand
CGAGGTGGGTTCGACGATGGTGCCGCCGGGGCGCAACTGCCCGGACTGCTCGGCAGCGTCGATCATAGCCAGTCCGATGCGGTCCTTCACCGACCCACCGGGGTTCAGGTACTCGACTTTGGCGACGATCGGCGTGCGAACGCCGGCGCCCAGACGCGACAGGCGAATCAGGGGCGTGTCGCCCACGGCGTCCAGGATCGTCTCGAGAATCACGGCTCGGGCTCGGCGCTCCGGCAGGAGCATAAGGCTTTTTCCCTCGTTGGCAGCTACGCTGCACCGAAGTCTTATCTCATGGCGAACCTCGCTCGCGTCCAGTCGGCGCTCCTGAACTGGTTCAGGCGTGAGGGCCGCGACCTGCCCTGGCGCACGACGCGCGACCCCTACGCGATCCTGGTCGCCGAGGTCATGCTGCAGCAGACGCAGGTGGACCGCGTCATTCCCAGATACCACGCCTGGCTCGGTCGTTTTCCGACCCTGGATGCTCTGGCAAGCGCCTCGCCGGCCGACGCGATCCGCGCCTGGCAGGGCCTGGGCTACAACCGCCGCGCGGTGCGCCTGCACGCGATCGCGCGCCAGTCTGTGGCGGAGTTTGATGGCCAGTTGCCACGCAGCGTGGAGGGCTTGCTGCGGCTGGACGGCGTCGGGCGCTACACGGCCGGCGCGGTGGCGTGCTTCGCCTACGAGCAGCCCGTGCCGATGGTCGACACCAACGTGCGACGGGTGCTCAGCCGCGTATTCGGCGTGGAGCCAAAGCGGGTCGAGGCGATGGCAGTCGATGTGATTCCCGAGGGCCAGGCGTGGGCGTGGGGCCAGGCGCTGATGGACCTGGGCGCGGGGGTGTGTCGGGCGCATCAGCCGCTGTGCCTGATCTGCCCGCTGCTGCAAGAGTGCGGCGGCCCGCTGCCGGGGGAGCGCCGCCGCGCCGCCGAGGGCAAGTTCGAGAGCTCGAATCGCTACGTGCGCGGGCGGATCCTGGACGAGCTGCGCGCGCTGCCGCCAGGTTCGTGCCTGGCATTGACGGAGTTGGCCGCACGCGTGGATGGCCGCGCCGACCTGATTCAGGCCCTGGCCGGCGACGGCCTGGTGCAGATCGATGCCGGCGCCGGGGTCAGGCTCCCCGAGTGACGATGTATCCGATGAGGTGGCCGAGCGCTGCGCCGGCGGCGACGTCGGTTGGGTAGTGTAGGCCGGCGGCGATGCGGCTGAGGCCCAGCAGCCAGGCCACGCCGCCCATCAGCGGGCCGAGTCCTGGGTGCTCCTGGCCACCCACCGCCGCCATGGCCAGCCCCGAGGCCACATGGCGAGATGGAAACGAGCGTCCCGCCGAGTGACTGGCCAGCGGAGTGACGTCGGACAGCCGCTCGAAGGGTCGCGGCCTGGGCCAGACGCGCCCGAGCAGCTCGCTGGCCGCATACACCGCGCCGACTGCCAGCAGCATGCGCAGCGCCGATCGCCGCCGTCCGCTGAGCGCCAGCAGCAGCATGAGCCCGACCTCTACGCCGGCGAGCCGCTCGGCCACTACGCCGACGCACGTCGCTACCACCGGCGACCGGCGGGCCCACTGGTTGCAGCTGCGGACCGCCGCGGCGTCGTTCACAAGCGTGGCAGCAGGATAGACTGGCGCACCCGATGGCCGAACACCCGCCCGTGGCGCCCGGCGAAATGCTGCGTCACTTCACGGTGGCCGTGTTCGTCGTCCACGGCGGCCGCGTGCTGCTGCATTTGCATCGCAAGCTGGGCAAGTGGCTGCCGCCCGGTGGTCACGTCGAGGCCAACGAGCTGCCCGACGACGCGGCGGTCCGCGAAGTGCTCGAAGAAACCGGTGTCCGCGTGCAGCTGGTGGGTGCCCGTGGCCTGCCGATCGACGCGCCGCGGCAGCTGGTGGTGCCGGCCGGCATGCAGGTCGAGCCGATCTACACGGGCCACGAGCATATCGACCTGGTCTATTTCGCGCGCCCCGACCCACACACCGCTGGCGCTGCCGAGATCGACCCGCATCTCGCAGCCACCGACAAGGTGGGCTGGTACGCGGCCGAGCAGTTGCAGACCCTGGGCGCGAACACCGAGATCCAGGCGTGGGCGCGCCGTGCGCTGCAGGCACTGGACTGACGCTGCCGCGCCGGAGCCGGCAGATACCACGGGCGGGAGAAGCCACACCTGGAATGCAAACTCACCTCGACGAGCCCGCCGACCTGCTACCCTCACCTAACTTGTCGCAACGGGTATACTACAAATCTACGCCGCGCCAGGCGTCCTCACCCGCATGAGCCTTCTGATCGATCAGCCCCACACCTTTGTTCCGACCTCCACGCTGCTCGCGCCGCGTCCGACAGCGGCGAACGCCGCGCGCCGGCTGATCGACGCCTACGGTCGCCAGATCAGCGACCTGCGCATCTCGGTGACCGACCGCTGCAACTTCCGCTGCGTGTACTGCATGCCCGAAGAAGGCATGCAGTGGCTCAAACGCGAGACCATTCTCAGCTTTGACGAGATCGAGCGCCTGGCGCGCATCGGGGTCGAGCTCGGCATCGAAGAGGTGCGACTCACCGGCGGCGAGCCGACACTCAGACCCGACCTGCCCGAGCTGGTGGCGCGCCTGTCGCGCTTGCCGCTGCGCAGCCTGAGCCTGACCACCAACGGCTTCCTGCTGCGCACCCTCGCGCGACCGCTCGCCGAAGCCGGCCTCAAGCGCATCAACGTCAGCCTGGACACGCTGCAGCACGATCGTTTCCACCAGATCGCGCGGCGCCACGGCCTTGACGAGGTCCTCGCTGGCCTCGAGGAGCTCGAGCGCTATCCCAGCATCTCGCCGATCAAAGTCAACGTTGTTGCCATGCGTGACTTTACAGAAGATGAAGTGGTCGCCTTCGCGCAACTGGCGCGGCGCAAGCCGTACGTCATTCGCTTCATCGAGTTCATGCCCCTCGACGCGGATGGCAACTGGCAGCGCGAGCGGGTGCTGAGTGGCGACGAGATCAAGACCATCATCGAGCGAGACTTCATGCCGCTGGTGCCGGTGGCTGCTGAGGCAAGCAGCACCTCACGGCGGTTCACCTTCGCCGATGGCATCGGCGAGCTCGGCTTCATCAATCCGGTGTCGCA
>JAFAWJ010000142.1 GCA_019242065.1 Chloroflexota bacterium | reverse complement strand
GTGGCACTGTGGAGGTGCTCGTGGAAGCCGATCGACAGATCGCTAACCAGGCCCGAGGCCGGGGGGTTTTCGAGTCAAACCGCCTCAACGAGCACCTCACCTTGATTCTCGCAGAGGGGCTTTGGGGGAGGGCTCCGCCCACGCTCGTGTTGCCGCCGGCTCACACATCCGAGTGGCTCACGAGTCAGCTGGCCGCCACGGCCCCGTCGAGTGCTTCTTTCATCTCGTACAGCAACTGATCGATCCGGTGGGCCGTGCCGCCGTGACGCTCGACCTCGTGAGTCCATCCGTGACCAGCGGCGTCCTCGGCCAGTTCCAATTCGAGGCTGCGCCGCCGTCGCAGACGCGGTGCGTACTCAGGCGTTGTAATGAATTTGCCGCACGTCAGGTAAAGGTCGCATTCGCATGGACCCTCCTCCCGAGGGCGCAAAGAGTGTCCCAACTCGAGTGACATCTTGAAGAAGTTGGCTTTCACCCACTCGATCGTCGATGACGAGAGTGCGCCCGCTCGGAGTGTGTCTGCCAATGGACCGCAATGATCGCTCCGGGCTGCAGCACTTTTTTCGTAGTCACGACGGACCTGTAATCTTGATCAATTGATGGCGGGGGGTATTTGACCGATTGCTGTCGGTAGTCGGCGAGTTTGCGGGTGCGCGCCGACGGGCCTACTCAAGTTGCGTAACCCCGCCACAAACCGATAAAAGGTCGGGCTCTTGCTCACTCTCGATGAGTGGATCAGGGAGCCAATAGGACTCGGCGTCGGAGTAATTCGAAGGAAGCGCGGCCATACATACTCCGCTTCAGGAGTTTGAGTTTGGTGACTTGGCCTTCTGTTTGGCCATTGCTGTGCGGCAATGAAACAGCTGCCACAATAGCCGCTTTGTCGCGTTGGAGTCCGGTTGCAAAACTGCGGAACTCCGGCAGGTCAGTTGCGACAGCATCTTCGAGCCAGGTATCGAGTCCATCGGGTCGGCGCTCACGGACCAACTGCAAGAACCGCTGCGTCAGATCAAAAGCGGTCGAATGTCGCTATTCAGCTCTACGAGTTGTTGTAGGACACCCTCTTCGGCGAGCGTGCGGTCGGTGGCACGTAGCCACACGCTGGCCATGCGCCGTCGACTGGGCGGCCGACAAACCAAGCGTCGATGCCCGGCAACGTCGATGGCTCCAAAGGGAGCTAACCCCTGACGAAGACGGTGCAGGACTGGCCAGATTGCACCCTGTGGACCGGTGTAGCCTCGCGCGCACACGTCGCGCCAGAGTTGCAGTCCCGTGTGACAGCCCTGGTCCCAGCGTTGACTGAGGTAGTCGGCGTATGGCGCGAGGGACTTTCGTTCCTGCGGCGGGGTTTTCGCTCAGGGAAACCCTCGATTCGATTCCAGCGTTCGATGGTGCGTTGACTGATCTCGCCAGTTCGACGTTCGGCCGAAATGGCTATAGCTGTCCTTCAGGGTCGCTGAGCGTGCCTGAAGAGAACAACGCGCTAGCGTTATCGATTACTTGAGCCTCTGTACACGGTGGTTGTACACCTCCGAGACGTAGACCGCCCCATTGGCATCGACTGCTATCCCTGCGGGGGCCTGGAACTCACCGGCGAGGGTGCCCCGCTGGCCGGATTCAGCCAGCAGCTGGCCGTCCGCTGAGAACTGCTCGACGCGGTTGTTGCCGGCGTCGGCGACCAGCACGTTGCCCTGATTGTCGATGGCCACACCCGCGATCTGCTGGAACTGGCCGTGGTCGGAGCCACTGGCTCCCCACTGCTTCAACGGCTGGCCTGTGGGCGAAAACTTCTGGACCCGATTGTTGCCCTGATCGCCGACATATACCGATCCGTCAGCAGCCACGGCGATGCTGACGGGACTCGAGAATTGGCCGACCTTGCTGCCGAGCGCACCCCACTCGGTAATTTCCTGACCGGAGGGCGAGAACTTCGCAACACGGTTGGCGTCCGAATCGACGACATAGATGTCGCCCTGGCTATCGGTGGCAATGCCGGCCGGTGATGCCAGCTGACCAGGTGCGTCCCCGCGAGTGCCCCAGAAGGACAGCAGGTGGCCGTCTGGAGCGAAGCGTTGGACGCGCCCATTACCGCCATCGGTGACCAGCACGTTGCCCTGAGCGTCGACGGCAACCCCGATTGGCTGGCCGAACTGACCCGGATCCGAGCCCATGGCCCCCCACTGGCCGAGGTGATCACCGGCGGCCGACAGCTTCTGAACTCGCTGATTGTTTTTGTCGACAACGAACACATCGCCCTGTGTGTCGACGGCAACCCCGATCGGTTGGCGGAACTGTGCGGGCGGGGTACGTTCGGACCCCCACTGCGTCAGCGGTCTGCCGTCGGGCGCAAGCTTCTGGACGCGGTCGTTGTCGTGGTCGGCGATGACCATATTGCCCTGCGGATCGAGGGCGATTCCGAGCGGAGTCTCGAAGTCGCCGGGGTCGTCTCCCCAACTGCCCCACTCGCCGAGCTGGGTGCCGTTGGATGAGAGCTTCACAATGCGGTTGCTGCCGGTGTCGGTGACGAGCAGGCTGCCACTAGAATCCAGGACGATGGCCGTTGGGCCGGCGAACTTCAACTGCGCTTGGTCGAAACCGGAAGCAGGCGTCGCGGTCGAGCTGAAGTCACGGCTCACACCCCACTGGGCCAGCGGCTGGCCGTCGGGGGCGAGCTTCTGAATGCGATCGTTCCCGTGGTCCACCACGTACATGTCGCCCTGGGTGTCCAGGGCTATGGCGGAGGGTGAGTTGAACTGACCTGGACCTCGGCCATAAACGCCCCACTGCTGCAGCGACTGACCCGCCGGTGAGAATTTCTGAATGCGATTGTTGCCAGAATCCGCGACGTACAGGTTGTTTTGCGAATCCAGCGCAACACCCATCGGACCGCTCAACTGGCCCGATCCGCCCCACTGCGTGAGTGGTCGCCCGTCTGGCGCGAGTTTCTGAATCCGATTGTTGCCCTTGTCGACAACATAGACATTGCCAGTGCTGTCGAGTGTGACGCCGGTTGGATCTCGAAACTGACCTGGGCCGTCGCCGAATGAGCCCCACTGCGCTACGGACTGACCATTTGGCGAAAGCTTCTGGATGCGATGATTGAGCAGTTCGGCGACGAAAATATTGCCTTGCTGATCGACTGACACGCCGGCGGGAGCGTTGAATAAACCGGCGGCGGTGGGGTCGCCGGCCAGGATCGTCCAGGTGCCCGGCAGTCGGGGGGGCGCAACGGGGGTGGGTGCTGGTTGGCCGACCACCTCCTGGCTCACGTCCGAGTTGCCAATGGGTAACGGCGGGCGCACCAACACCACCGCCACGGCAGCGAGCAGCGTCACCAGTAGCACGCTGCCAACGGTGAGCCAGGGTCCGGCCGATCGTTTTGGCGGCATCACGGGTTTAGCAGGTGGCGGCGAGGGAGGCGCGCGAAACACCGCCTGGATGGTCACGTCGGATGACGGTGCAGCGTGCAGAGCAGTGACGAATGCCGCGGCGCTGGGGTAGCGCTCGCCTGGCTGCTTGGCTAGCATGCGGTTCAAGGCGGCATCGATGTTCTCCGGCAGTTCTGGGTGAATCGAGCGCGCCGACGGCGGCCGTTCGTAAACCTGCTTGTGGAGCAGAGTGACGACAGAGTCGGCGTGAAAGGGAGCTTGCCCGGTGACCATCAGGTAGGAGACGACGCCCAGGGAATACAGGTCGGCGCGGTAATCGACGTCCAGTCCCTGCACTTGCTCGGGAGCCATGAAGCTGGGCGTGCCGACGAGGAAGCCGACGCGCGTAATACGGCTGGCGTCGGTGGCACGGGCAATGCCGAAATCGGCCAGGCTCACCTGGTCGTCATCTTCGACCAGTATGTTGCTGGGCTTGATGTCGCGGTGGACGACGCCATGGCGGTGCGCGTAGTCCAGCGCGCTGGCAACCTGGGTCAGCAGGCGAAGCACGCGCTCGAGGCGCAGTGGGCCATCGCTGGCGATAATGTCGGCCAGTGAGCGGCCGGGCACAAATCGCATGGCGATGTAGAAAGCGCCGCTGCCCTCGCCAATGTCGTAGATCGGGACGATGTTGGGATGTTCGAGTCTGGCAGCCACGCGCGCTTCGCGCTGGAAGCGACCAACGAAATCCGCGTCCCGCGCAAGCTCGGCGGACAGGACCTTGAGCGCTACGTAACGGCCCAGGCTGGGCTGCAGGGCACGATAGACGCTAGCCATGCCGCCCTGGGAGATCTCAGAGACGATCTCGTATGGGCCCAGGTTGCCCCCGGGCTGTGGGTTATGCATGCACGGTGTTCGCCCCCGCTCGCCGCGCATCGTTTGTTCGATGAGGCAAATGTCGCCCATGCTGTCGGCGATGGCGAGCATCGCGACTGCGTGTTACGCCGAGTGAAAGATTGCCACCCGCCCTTCTCCGGGGCGAGGCTGACCGGACACTGGCGCTCAGGGGGTCCCACCCCAGGTGCGTTTTGCACCCGCCGCGCCCCCGGTCGCGGCATCGAATGCCTGACCGACTCGCTGCTGGACCTTCGTCTTGAGGGCATTGACATTGGTCTTCTCCGCGTCTGTATCGGTGATCTCCTTGGCCTCCGCCCGGCTCAAGTTGTTGATCTCCGCTACTACGACATTTGAGTCGGCACCGGAGTTCGCATCGCCGCCTGGGAGCAGGCTCGAGGCTCCGGTAGGCGCGGTCTGGATGCTAGCAACCGCGTTGCCGGCCTTCACTACCAGGTCCGTGCACGCCTGCTCATAAGCATCGGCCGCCGTGAGCTCGGCGTCCGCCGCGGACAATGCGGCCGCAGCGTCCTCAAATGTGCTCACTCCAGCGCGTTTGTCCACCGCGACATTCATGCTTGCCAGGAGCTCTCGAAGATGCGTGGTGTCATCGTCGAGCGCATCGTGTTTGTTCTGGAGGTCGCGTTGATGAATCTCCTGCTGTGTACGGGCCAGAGTGAGATCGTTATTCGCGGCGAGTAGCGATTGTTTCTGGATGTCGTCTTGCAGGACTCCGATCTGTTTTTGCAAATCGTCCTGCTTGGCGTGAACTCCCGTGATGCGATTGACCAGGTCCGTGGCGGCATTGAGCACCAGGAACCCCACACCTCCTGTTCCGCCAGCGAGATCTTCCAGGCCCATCGCCAAAAGGGTGCCTTGCATCGGCTTGCCCTTCTGCGCGTTGTCTGCATTGCGGGTGGCGGTCAGCTTCTCGGTCACCGCCGCCGTTGCAAGCTTCATGCTTTCGCCGGCGATACCCTGGCCGATCTGGTTGAGAACGCCGCCCAGGATGTTGGCCAGAGTCGACTGATCCTGGACGTCCTTAAGGTCCTTCTGCTTGGCCTTTTCTTCTGCCTTCTTTTTCTCAGTATCGAGTTTCAGCGCCGCATTTGCCACCGCGCCTCTGTCGACATCGTTGATCTGGTCGAACAGCGTCTTGACGTCATTCAAGTGATTGCGGAAAGTCGACAGTACTTCTGAGACGTGAATGGTGGCGTCGCGCGCAATGGCTCCAGCGGGGTCTTGTGTGGGGTCTGCCACGCCTGTCGCACTTCTGATCTTGTCGAGCTCGGACTGGCTCGGGGGAGCGGCAAGATTCTGGCCATGCGATGTCAGACTCGCCTGAAACGCGCTTTTGGCCGTTGTCAGGCTGGCCTTGATCTTCTCTGTGTCGCTATAGCTACTGGCAAGCGCCTGGAGGGACGAACCCGCGTGTGCCTCGAGGCGGCCACTGCTCGCGAGTGACGGACAGGTGGTGAGCAGTCCAGGCGGATACGCGATCGTGGATTTGGCAGGGTCGAGCACAACGCGCTGGACCGTGGGCGCGGTCGAAGACGCTGGTCTCGAAGCACCCTCCAGAAAGCGCATTGCCGCTTGATTGCCGACGCTGCGCTGCAACAGTCCCATAATCGAGACGCGCTCGAGGCTGGTAGCGTGCGAGGTCAGGCGCCCGTCCGCGATCGAAGACAGTCGGTCTGCAAGCGGGAGCGTGGCTTCAGGGGTGATTCCATCGGTTGCCGCTGAAGATCGAATGCCGTGGGCCGTGTCGTTGCCCGAGGTGTTCGTTGGCCCGGAGTGCATGTCCATCAGAGGTTCTCCGTGGTTGGCTGCACGAGCCTAGTGCTGACCTGGGATATTGTCAAGAGATTCGATCGAGGGGCTGTGACCGGCGTTTGTACAGGCAGGGACTACCGGTGGCGACGGGTGGTTGCATGCGGTAGTTCGATCCACGAAGAAGACCGGCCCGTGATTGATTTACCGCAAGGGGGATGCTGGGCTCAGCACGCTCGGCAAGAGCAGCTCCATCGACCAGTTCGTCTCGCAAGCGGCGAGCGACCTGATCCAGGCTGTCGGCTTGCTGATCGAGGCCGGGTTGGCGATCGCGAATGCGGCGTTCGACGGCTTGTTGCATGCCATCGACAGCGTGATCGCCCTGGTATTCGATCCCAGTACCGGCATTGTCAACCAGACGATCGATATTCCGGTCCTGTCCTGGCTCTACCAGGAGCTCACCGGCGAGAACCTGACGGTGGTCAACGCCATCACGCTGGTCGCCGCCATCCCGATCACCGTCATCTGGCGGGTCTTCGAGGGCGAGTGGCCGTCCCAGAGCCTGGCGGGGGAAGTCCACGACACGCTGCTCCGCGATGCACAACTGGGTGTCTCCCAGGTGGTGGTCACCATCATGACCGTGCTGGGTGGTGTGTTCGACCTCTTCGGTGGTGCCTTCAGCGCTGCCGTCGACGCGGTCTCAGACCTCGAGCCCGACACGCCGGGAGCGCCCACCGGTGTGGATGAGATCTTGCCGAACTGCGCGCTGGGCTGTGCCCTGTTCGGCGCCATCATTGCCTTTCCAACAGCGCAGAGTACCGACGCGCCCACGGACCTGGCCTGGGCGAACTGGGGAGCTACCCTCGGAGTGGCGTGCTTCGGCATTTTCAGTACTGTCGGCGGCGATCGGATCAGCGAGGGTGGTCCGTTGAGCGCGGTGCTGAAGTACCTGAACCCCTGGGTGATGGCGTTGCTCAATATCTTCGTGCTTTCGTGCGGCGTTTTCACCTGGATCGACGCGCACAGCTCCGACCCGATCAATAACCTCGGCCTGGCGATTGCGGTGGCTACCGTCGCCCCTGGGCTGCTCAATCCGATCAAGCTATTTGGAGAGACCGGCGCCGCGTTCGTCGTGCTGCTCGACCTGCTGATGGGCTGCACCACCGCTATCCTGAGCTTCGTCGTGGCGGGCATGTCCCAGGCTGCCGCCAGC
>JAFAWJ010000019.1 GCA_019242065.1 Chloroflexota bacterium | reverse complement strand
TCGAGCGGACCTCCGCGTGACAAGTCTTTCAGACATTCGCGAGTTCAGCGGACTTACGAGCTGACCGTTCGGGTGAGTCGAGCCCGTCGAGCGGAGTAGCGGGGCGCTTGAAGAGGAGCCGGCCGAGGGCGGGCACCGCGTTGACGGCCTCGAGCACGGTGCGGAAGGCCAAGCGACCGACCACGTTGGTGGACGCGACCGACTCCGAGACCCGCAGCGAGCGCTGCACGGCGTCGAAGGCGTAATCTCGCATGGCGGCTTCGTACGCGCCGATCGCCGACAGGACGTCCGTCTCGCCGCGGTCGGCGCGGACCAGGTGGTGCGCGAGCACCGCCGCGTCCTGCAAGGCGGTGTTGCCACCCAGTCCCTGGAGCGGCGTCATGGTGTGGATCGCATCGCCGAGGAGCGTGACGCGCGTGGTGCGCCAGGCGGGCAGCGGCTGGGCGGAGTGGAGCGGCACGGCCAATAGACTGTCGGCGTCGGCGCAGGCGATCAACTGGCGCAGGAGCGGATGCCAGCGCTCGGCGAGGCGCAACGCGAGTGGCCGGAGTTCCGCGCCTGACGTACGTCGTACGCCAGGCTCCAGTCCGAAGGCGGCGGATTGGCCCAGGACGACCCAGAACAGGTGCTCGGGCAGATCCAGCGCCGAGGCCGAGCACTGCTCGTCGGTCTGGCGCAGGAACGGCGCCAGAAACATCCCGAAGCCGCGCACCGGCAGGACCATCGTCATCTGGTGGAGGAGTCGCTCGCCAATCAGCTGACGGGTGTGGTCGTCGAGGTACACCTTGCCGGCAATGCCGCCGACGCCGGTGTCGACGACGCGTGCCGCGGGCAAGAGTTGCTTGCGGATGGGGGAGGTGGAGCCGTCGGCTCCGACCAGCACGTCGCCGTGGACCGACTCGCCGCTCGCCAGGAGCAGGTCAATCGTGCCGTCTGGCCGCTCGGCGTACCCGGTGCCGCGCGCGTCGAAGGTGACGACGTCCTCGAGGCCACGACACAGGAGCTGGCGCAGGCCGGAGCGGCTGATCGGGTGCGAGCGCGCGGCAGGCTGGGTCTCGGATGGCGTATCGGGGATGAACGCGAGCTGCCGCAGCGATTCGGAGGTGAAGGCGATGCCGCGCGGCGCGGCGGCGGAGCGGGCCTCGAAGTCGCGCCACTGGGCGGGCGGCAGACACTGGTACAGGGCGCGACTGCCGTTGGCGTCGATGTGGATGCGGTAGCTGGCGGACAGGTCAAGGTGGGCGGGGCCGCGTTCGAAGACGGTTGGCTGGAGGCCGGCGGCGCGCAGGGCGTGGGCCAGGGTGAGGCCGCCGAGGCCGCCACCGGCGATGAGAACACGCAGAGCCATGGCTTTAAGAACTCCTCCTCGTTCGTTCAACTAGATGGTTGAACGACATATGCGTCACTGTAACCCGACTTGACCAGACTGTCAACTGTCTGGTTGAACGAGGGGTGTGTTAGACTGTGACCCGATGGCGCGGCGCGCGGATTGGCCACGTGGTCGGGTTGCCGCTCAGTCCGACTCCGCGGCGCCGCCTGCCGATCGTCGCTCCCAGATCGTCCACGTCGCCTATCAGCTCATCGCCCAGCGCGGCCTCGAAGGCTTGCGCTTTGCCGACGTCGCCCGCCAGGCCGGCATCAACAACGGCACTCTGCTGTACTACTTCGCCAGCAAAGACGCCCTGATTCGCGCCGTCGGCACCCTCATGGTCGAGCAGTTCGCTCAGGCCACCGCCCCGTCCAAACCCGATCCCGTCCTCGACCCGCTGGCGGCCATCCGCTGGGAGTTCGCCGACGCCGCCGACCACCTCCAGGATCAGGCTACCGTCGTGTACACCGAGCTGCTCGCCCGCGCGCAACGCGACTCCTCGGTGGCCGCGATCCTGCGCGACGTCGACGCCAGCTGGCACGCTTGGCTGTGCAGCGTGCTGGACGCCGGACTCGCCAGCGGCGCACTCCGCTCCGACCTGGATGTATCGCTGGCTGCCAGCACGATCATGGCCACGATCCGGGGTGTTGGTATGCAAGCGATGGTCGCGGCGGACCCGGCTACGGTTCGACCTGTTCTCCAGGTGCTCGAGGACCTGGTGGCGGGCTGGATTGTCGTCCCACCGTCGGTGTGATGCGGGCCGACTATCCTTGGTCTGTCGTTTATGACTGCTGAAACGGTGCCAGCCGTCGAACGTCCTTCCCCGCTCCGACAACTGCTGCCCATGGCCGTGCCCGCGCTGGTGGTGGGCGTCGCCTGCAGCGTAATCCTGCTCGTGGTCACTGGCATTGCCGCCGCGCTGGAGGACGTGTTGTGGACTGACATTCCACAGGCGCTGGGTGTCTCGGGCAACGCGCCCCTCTGGATCGTGCTCATCCTGACGCTCACCGGCGTCGCTGTCGGCCTGGTCGTGTGGAAGATGCCCGGCCACGCCGGGCCGGATCCGGCGACACTCGGGTTAGTGGAGGCACCACTGGCCCTGTCGGTGCTGCCCAGTTTGCTGGTGGCGCTGACGCTGATGCTGGCCGGTGGCGTAAGCCTGGGGCCAGAAAACCCGATCATGGGCGTGGCCATTGGCCTGGTCTTCGCGATCGGCAGTCGCCTGTTGCCGATCGTCGGGGTGGAGGCGTGGGTGGCCCTGGCCACAGCCGGCATGCTGGGGGCGATGTTCGGGACGCCGGTCGCAGCCGCGCTGGTGTTGACGGAATCGATGACGGCCGGCGATTCGCGGCTGCCGCTGTGGGACCGGCTTTTCGCGCCGATGGTGGCCGCTGGGGCCGGCTCGCTGACCACCGATGTGCTGAGTGGTGGCCGGTTGTCGATGTCTGTCAGTTTGCCGCCGTACCCGGGCGCGAACCTGACCGATCTGGCCACCGGCGCCATCGTCGCCGCCGTGTCCGCGCTGCTCGGCCTGGTCGCCGTCTACGCCTTCCGCGGCGTGTATCCGCTCTTCAAACTGATCCGGAATCCGCTGCTGGCCATGACCCTCGGCGGCGTGCTGCTGGGGATCCTCGGCAGCGTGGGCGGTCCCATTACGCTCTTCAAAGGGCTGGACCAGATGAAACAACTGGCCCAGGAGGCCAGCCAGTACTCCGCTCTCGGACTCGTGCTCGTCACCCTGGTCAAGATCGCCGCGCTGGTCATCGCCGGCACGTGCGGGTTCCGCGGCGGTCGCATCTTTCCCTCGGTGTTCGTCGGCGTGGCCGGCGGCCTGGCCTTCAGCGCCTTTCTGCCGTTCACGCCGCCGGCACTGCTGGTCGCCTGCACGGTGCTCGGTTTTCTCCTGGCCATCACCCGTCAGGGCTGGCTGAGCCTGTTCATGGCCGCGGTCATCGTGCCAGATGCCAACCTGATTCCACTGCTGACGCTGGCGATGCTGCCGGCGTGGCTACTGGTCAGCGGCAAGCCCCAGATGCAAATGAAAGCCGAGTGATTTGTTTGGTGGGAACTGGCGCATGCGCCAGTTCCCCAAGGTGGCGCATGCGCCACCTTGCCCAGCGGTGCATGCACCGCTGGGTGCTAACGCACCGGGTCAGGGGGCTGCCGCCCCCCGCCGCCGTTCGCTGCGCTCACTCCCGCGGCGACCCCCCGCGTACGTGCTGTCCGCGGGAGAGAAGATCTGAGAGGTTCAGACACAATGTGTCTGGTTCTATCGGATGACAACATTCTGAATGTCAACACGATTGAAAAGTGAGTGTCCTGTTGAGAAAGTCAGTTTCTATTTTGACCTTGATAGTGAGTGGTCGTCTCCACAACAAGGATGGTGTCAACCCTCACCTTTAGTTGGAGTCAGTGGACCCACCATTCGCGGTTAGCACGTAACGCGGGGGGTCGCCGCGGGAGAGAGCGACCGCAGGGAGCGAACGGCGGCGGGGGGCGGCAGCCCCCTGACCCGGTGCGTTAGCACCCAGCGGCACATGTGCCGCTGAGCACCAGGGC
>JAFAWJ010000884.1 GCA_019242065.1 Chloroflexota bacterium | reverse complement strand
TGGCCGTTACCCGCTGTCACGCTGGTGACTTTCGGTGGGCCTGGGATGAACCCCAACGTGTAGGTGATGCTCACCTGGCCATTGCCCTGCCTCACACCAGTGTGGAACACCGCGCCAGCCGCGCTGCTGTAGCCCGAGCCGCCGCCGCCGCCGGTCGCGACGATACACGAACCACCGCCGCCGCCGCCGAAGTAGCCGCCGCCGCCACCTCCGCCACCGCCACCGGCTGGGTAGTACCAAAGGATGCCGGTGCCGCCCTGGCCCTGCGAGCCCGCGCCGCCCGCACCCGGTGGATCGCAGTTCGAGCTGCCACCGGCGCCACCGGCTGTCTGCGTGCCTGCGCCGCCCCCAGTCTCCGTTGTCGCCGAAGCCTCGTTGTCGATCCACCCTTCGCCGTCCACACCCACGCTGCCGCCACCCGCTCCACCGTGCGTCCCATATCCCCCGGCGCCACCACCGCCGCCGGCAACCACGATGCGATCGCCGAGCCCGAAGGCGCCGGAGCGCACATCGGAGGCGCCACCGCCGCCGCCACCCTCCTCCCCCTGGACTCCAGGCTGTGCGTGCGTCCCACCGCTGCCGCCACCGTTGAAGCCGCCGCCGGAGTCACCTCCGCCGAAGGTGATGCTGCCGCCGGCACCACCCACATTGACCTGAAGCTTTTGACCAGGTGTCACTGGCAGGGTCACCGTCGTCTCGCCGCCCAAGGCGGCCCCGCCGCTGTCGACGTACAGGGCATTGCCGCCCTGGCCGCCGAAGACGTCGAATGTCGCGCTCGTCACGGCCGCGGGTACCGTCCAACTTTGCGAAGCACCAGTGAAACTGAACGAGACAGTTTTCTGAGGCAGAGCCTGAGCGAATGCTGGCGTGGCCGAGGGTATAGCGGTTACTGCAAATCCCCCGGTTGCGAGCGTGCTTACCAGGGCCAGGCCAGCCCCCACGGAGACGACGCGCCGTTTCAGGCCGCGTCGCGCATCGGCTGGTGCCCCCCGCCGACGCGCTGGATCAGCGCGGTGAATGTCTAGACTTCTCATGGCACTCTCCCGACTCGTCACTTGCCGCCCGAAGGCGAGCACACCCAACATCGCTCTTCATCGGAGGCCGGTCGTCCACCTTTCGATGGCAACTCCTGGGTGAACTATTGCGCGTTGGGGTAGCGTCTGGGACGCGGTGCGCGCTCGAGGCGGGGGCGCCGAGTTTTACCGGAGGTGCACGAGTTTTACCGGAGCGGCCAGACAAGTTTTACCCGGGGCTCCCTGAGTTTTACCGATCCTAGGCAGCGCGTTAAACTCGCAGCTGTGAGGAAGCAGCGGGTGGCCGCGTCCGTTGCTGTCGAACGCGACCAACTCCTGATCAGAACGCTGTCGCTCCCTGGGGCGCACCTCGGCGAAGTGCTTGCGTTGCGTCCCTGCGACGTCCGCCACGGGCTCGGCTTCGCTCCGACGCAGGGAAACGATGGGCGGCCAACTGACGCGCGGCTCGATGCCCGATACACGCCGCTGGCCGCCGAGCTCCTGCAGTGGTCGCGCCAACAGCAGCTGCACGACGACGAGCCGCTGTTCTTCTCGCGCCAACGCGGACGCGATGGCCGGCGCAAGCCGATCGACCGCGTGCGCGCCTGGCAGATCGTCCAGGCGGCTTCCGAACGCGGCGGTCTGGACGCGTCCTCCCCCGTGCAACCTGGCGTCGAGAGTCCGCGTGCTCGCGAAGCAGAGTTGCACGCATTGCCGAAACCCTCGTCAAGCGACCCGAAGCCAGGCGCAAGAGCAGACCAGGACATCCGACCCGGGACGGTTGGGCCGCCGAATGTCCGCTCGCACCTGGTGCCACGCCAGCGGCTTGTGACCGCCCTGAATCGCGTGGCGGAATCGCCCCTTGCACTGGTCGCCGCGCCGGCCGGGTTCGGCAAGACCACGTCGCTGGTGAGCTGGCAGCGTCAAGTCGGCGACCGCCTGCGCGTCGCCTGGCTGTCACTGGCCGACAGTGACAACGATCCGATGCGCTTCTGGCGCGGGGTGCTCACTGCCCTCCAGGCGCAGCAGCCCACCTTGGGCGCGGCGGCCCTGGCGCATCTGGGTACAGGTGCGTCCATCGGGGTCGTCGTCGCCAGTCTCGTCGTCGAGCTCGGTCGACTCGATCGCGATCTCGCACTGGTGCTCGACGACTATCACCTCATCGGCGCGCCAGAGGTCCACGCCCGCGTCGCCGACCTGGTTGGGCAACAGCCCCCTCGGTTCCACCTGATCATCAGCACGC
>JAFAWJ010000877.1 GCA_019242065.1 Chloroflexota bacterium | reverse complement strand
TGCGCCAGGCGAGACGGTGGCGATCGTCGGGCACAACGGCGCGGGCAAGACCACGCTGGTCAAGCTGCTCGCGCGACTGTACGACCCGCAGTCGGGTCAGGTGCTGATCGACGGCCACGACGTGCGCGAGTACGACCCGGATGCCCTTCGCAACGAGTTCGGCGTGCTCTTCCAAGACTACGTGTCCTATCAGTTCAGCGCGCGCGAGAACATCGGCGTTGGACGCGTCGAACGGCTGGACGAGATGCCGGCCATCACCGAGGCTGCCGTCAAGAGTGGCGCCTCGTCCGTGATCGAAGGGCTGCCGCAGGGCTATGACACGGTGCTGGGCAAATGGTTCGACGGCGGGGTAAACCTCAGCGGCGGAGAGTGGCAGAAGGTCGCGCTTGGCCGGGCGTTCATGCGCGAGGCGCAGATCTTGATCCTGGACGAGCCGTCGGCGGCGCTCGATGCTCGAGCCGAGTACGAGCTGTTCTCGCGTTTGCAGGAATTGGCGCACGGGCGGACGGCCATCTTCATCTCGCATCGGTTTTCGACGGTCCGGCGGGCCGACCGCATCCTGGTGTTCGAGCACGGGCGACTGATCGAGTCGGGGACGCATGGCGAGCTGGTGGCGCGCGACGGGCGCTACGCGGAGCTATTCAATCTCCAGGCCGCCTCGTATCGCTGAGGCCCTGGCGCGGCGCGCCCGGCTGCTGGACTCAGACAGCTACCGTCTGCTCAATGGGACGGCGGATGGCACACCAGGGGTCGTGGTCGATCGCTACGCGGATGTGGCGATTGTGCACGCCGACTCGCAGGCGGCCGTGACACGCTGGTTGCCCGAGGTCCAGGACGGCCTGGTCGGTGTGTGTCCTTCGGCGTATGTGAAGGTGCACCCGCGGGGGCTCGGCCGACTCTCCGAGCAGGAGCGCCGCGGGCTGGCGCCTGCTCTGCCTGCGTGGGGGCCGGCGTGTGACGAGATGTCGGTTGTGGAACATGGCGTCCAGTACGTGGTCCGACCCTCGGCGGGGCTATCGGTGGGCCTGTTTCTCGACATGCGCGAGGTCCGCGCCTGGCTGCGCGATGTGTGCGCGGGCCGCTCGGTGTTGAACCTTTTTGCGTATACGTGTTCGCTCGGGGTGTGCGCGGCGCTGGGCGGGGCGTCGAGGGTGGTCAACGTCGACGTGTCGCGGCCGTACCTGGAGTGGGGCACGGCCAACTACGCGCTGAACGGCCTCGGCGTAGACCCGCAGGACTTCATCTATGGCGACGCCTTCGACTGGCTGCATCGCTTTGCACGCCGCTCCGTGGGCTTTGACCTCGTGATAGTCGACCCGCCGAGTTTCAGCTCTTCCCCGTTTTCGGTGACGCGCGATTACGTGAGGCTGGTCGCCGCCGCAGCGCGTGTCGTGGCGCGGGGTGGCTGGCTGCTGGCGGCGACGAACCACGCGCAGACGAGCGAGGCGCGGTTCGAAGGCTGGCTGCGGGACGGCCTCCCGCTCGCCGGCCGCCGCGGCGAAGTTGTTGGCCGCTGGCACGAGCCGGCCGAGGACTTCCCCGTGGCTGCCGGCGACCGACCGTATCTCAAGGTACGAGCCATCGAATTGACCTAGATTGGTCGTTCCGAGGGGGTCCCCTCCGGGGAAGACCCGTCAGGTACCAGCTTCCCAGCTCGCCAGGTAGCGCCGCTGCTCGTCGGTGAGCTCGTCGATGCGCACGCCCAG
This sequence comes from Chloroflexota bacterium, assembly GCA_019242065.1. Next base: position 1,941 of record JAFAWJ010000877.1, on the reverse strand, counting down.
GCTGGCCAGCTTCAGGCGGGCGACCTCTTTGTCGATGTCCTCGGGCACGTCGTAGACGCCCGGCGCCAGCATGTCGCCGTTCTGGGCGATATACACGGTGCACAGCGCCTGGTTGGCAAAGCTCATGTCCATCACCGCCGCCGGGTGGCCCTCGGCGGACGCGAGGTTCAGCAGCCGACCCTCCGCCAGCAGGTACACGCGCCGGCCATCACGCAGCTCGTACTCTTCCACCAACGGGCGCACCGGTCGGTGCGCGCGCGCCAGGTCAACCAGCGCCGGAATGTTGATCTCGACGTCGAAGTGGCCTGAATTGGCCACGACGCAGCCGTCCTTCATGGCTTGAAAGTGCTGCGCGTCGACCACGTTGACGTCACCGGTGACCGTGATCACGACGTCGGCGATCTTGCACGCCTCGACCAGCGGCATGACCCGGTAGCCGTCCATCAGCGCTTCGAGCGCGCGCGTCGGGTCAACCTCGGCCACCACGACGTGGGCGCCCATGCCGTGCGCGCGCGACGCCAGGCCCCTGCCGCACCAGCCGTAGCCGCACACGACGAACGTGCGGCCCGCCAGCAGCAGGTTCGTGGCGCGGATCAGGCCGTCGAGCGTGCTCTGGCCCGTGCCGTAACGGTTGTCGAACATGTGCTTGGTCAGCGCCTCGTTGACGGCGACGACGGGAAAGCGGAGCTCGCCATCGCGTGCCATGGCTCGCAGGCGGATGACACCGGTCGTCGTTTCTTCGGTGCCGCCGCGCACCTCGCTCAGCTGCGCGGCGTGCCGGGTGTGCAGCACGTTGACCAGGTCGCAGCCGTCGTCCATGGTGATGTTCGGACGCGTCGCCAGGACAGCTTCGATGTGGCGGTAGTACGTCAGCTCGTCCTCGCCCTTCAGGGCGAACGTGGGGATGCCGAATTCGCCGGTCAGAGCAGCGGCGACGTCGTCCTGCGTCGAGAGGGGGTTGGAGGCGCACAAGGCCAGGGAGGCGCCAGCGGCCTTGAGGGCGATCATCAGGTTGGCGGTCTCGGTGGTGACGTGCAGGCAGGCGCCGATGCGCAGGCCGGCCAGCGGCTTTTCGCGACTGAAGCGCTCGCGGATGCTGCGCAGGACGGGCATCTGGTCTTCGGCCCAGCGCACGCGGGCGAGGCCCGCCTCGGCCAGCGTCAGATCAGTTATGTCAAGCATCAACTGATGACGGCGTTGTGTAGCGCCCGCGCGCACGGGCACGTGCGTGCATCATCCAGCCGCGGCACCAGCTCCTGGATCAGCCGCCGCACGTGGTCGTTGTTCGCGTTCATCACCTGGACCACCTCGGCAACGCTCACCGGCTCGATACCGCCCGCGCCCTCCAGGCCCGCGTCATAGTCGGTGATCAGGGCGATATTGACGTAGCACATCTCCAGTTCGCGAGCGAGCACCACCTCGGGGTACTGGGTCATGTTGATAACTTCCCAGCCCTGCCGCGAATACCACTGGCTCTCGGCGCGCGTCGAGAACCGCGGCCCCTGGATGATCACGACCGTGCCCCGCTCGCGCACGGTGATGCCCAGCGCACGCCCGATCTCGATCGACTGCGCGCGCAGATCCGGGCAGTACGGGTCGGCGCTCGAGATGTGCACCACCCGCGGCCCGTCGTAGAAGGTCTGGTCGCGCCCGTAGGTCCGGTCGACGAACTGATCGCACACGACGAACTCACCCGGCTTGATGGTGGGCTGCAGACTACCAGCGGCCGTCGGCGCGATCAGGCGCGTCACGCCAAGCTGGGCCATGGCCCACACGTTGGCGCGATAGTTGATGGCGTGTGGCGGGAGGCGGTGCTGGGGTCCGTGGCGGGGCAGAAACGCAACCCTTACCTTGCCGATGCGTCCGACGGTGATCGCGTCACTGGGTGAGCCGTACGGCGTCTGGACCGAGACCTGCTCGACCGGTCCTTCCATGAGGCTA
>JAFAWJ010000784.1 GCA_019242065.1 Chloroflexota bacterium | reverse complement strand
CATCAAGGACAGCCAGAACGACCTGCGTTGGTTCCGCATGCTGGCCACCGCCATCCGCAATGATGGTCTGGAGGACCAGTTCCGCCTGTTCCTGGGAACCCGCATCCTGGTCGACGCCGCACTCGTCGTAGGTGCGCACGGCGCCATACCGGCAACCTCGAACGTCGCGCCCGCCGCGGCGGTCGAAACCTGGGAAACCGCCCTCCAGGGTGACTTTGCGCACGCTGCCCGCGCGCAGGAAGTGGTGATGCGCTACGAAGACCTGGCCGAGATCGCCCGCGGCGGCTCGTCGGACGCGGCCAGCTTTTCGTCGATGAAAAACATCCTCCGCGAGTGGGGCGTTATCGCCGACGCACGGCTCAGCCGACCATTGCGCGACCTGGGTGCCGAGGAGATCGAGGTCCTGCGTTCGCGGCTCGCGACACTGCCGCACGGTTCGCAACGCATCGCCGTCACCGTGTGACGGCGTTCGGCGCCGTCACGCAGCAGCGTGTTGGATGCCGACGTAGCTGTCCCAGATGTTCAGCCAGGTCCGGCCTGTAAACGGTCCGACGTTTTTGCCAACCACGAAGTACGTGGGCACCTCGATCAACTCCAGGTTGACCCACAGCGTGTCGTAGCCATAGTGCATGAGCTGGCGCCAGAGGTCTTTGGCCTTGCTGTCGTCCAACTCAGCGACCGCGGCCTGATACATCTGGTCGGCGTTCGGATCGTTGCTGGTGCCATTGACACCGGTGGAGGTCCACATGTTGGCCGAGTGGTAGACGTTGTTGAAGAAGCTGGTGTTGATCCACGGCCAGATGACGCCGGCGCTTTTGTCGGTGGGATCCTTGGGTCGAGTAGCCCAGATGCTGTTGTAGACCGGTGTGTCGACGACCTGAATGTCGACGTTGATGCCCACGGCCTCCCAGTAGCCCTGCAGCACCTGCATCAGGTCGGCGCCGAGGGCGTTGGTGTACAGGGTGGTGGTCTGCGGATTGAACTTGCCTGGGTAGCCCGCGTCCTGGAGGAGTTGTCTGGCTTTGGCAACGTCGTACGCGTCCGGCGTGAAGGTGTCATCCCAGCCCCACGTCTGCTCGCTGAAAAACCAGAAGCCACCCGGCTTGCCAAAGCCCTTGTAGAAGGTATCCGCGATCTCCTGCCGATTGATGGCGTAGGACATCGCCTGGCGCACGCGGATGTCCGAGGTCGGCCCCTGCGTCAGCCACGTGCCGGGGAAGCTGATGTTGGCCAGCGTCGGCAGCCCGACCTCCTGGAGCGTGAAGCCACTGCCCTTGAGCTCCGTCAACCGGTCGAACGACAGGTTGCCAATGATGTCGACGTCACCGCGCTGCAGCTGGGCGACACGTGTGGCTTCCTCGGGCACCAGGGTTTCGGTAACGTGCGCCCACTGCGCTCTGGTTGGACCCCAGTAATCCGGATTGGCGTCGAAGTCCACGCTGGTCTTGGGGACGTAGCCGGCAAACCTGTACGGCCCGGAGCCGACCGGCTTGGCGCGGAAGCCGTCCTGACCCACACTTTCGAAGTAATTCTTGGGCAGGACCAGCGTCTCGCAAAACGGAATCTTCAGCGGCCACTCGGGCTTCTGAGCCTGGTAGACGACGGTGTAGTCGTCGGCGGCGGTAATCGAGACGTTGTTCTTGAGGATGTAGGGCGACCAGGGATTGGTGGACTCCTTCGAGCCGAAATGCTGGAGTGAGAAGACCACGTCGGCGGCGGTCAGCGGGTCGCCATTGTGGAAGGTGATGCCCTTGCGGATGTTGAACGTCCAGGTGAGACCGTCCGGGCTGAGGCTGTAGGTTTCGGCCACGTCGCCGACCACGTTGCCCTGCGCGTCGAAGGTCAGCAGCGAGTCGTACAGCGCGTAGCCCCACTGCGAGCCGATGACGATGGGGTCCATCGACTCGTTGCCGAAGTCGGCGTTGGCATACCGCAACGTGCCGCTGGGTGCCCCACTGGCGCTGGCGGACGCCGGAGCCGATGTCGCCGCCGGACCGTTCGTCGCCGCCGCGCCAGCAGCCGTTGGTGGCGCCGCACCGGTCGTCGCTGCCGCGCCAGTAGCCGTGGTCCCCGACGGACCCGTGGTCGCCGCCGCGCCAGAGGCAGTGGTCGCCGCCGGACCGGTCGTCGCCGCCGGTCCCACGGGCGCGGTCGTCGGTGGACTGCTGGCCGGCGTCGCGGCCGGACCGCACGCCGCGATCGCCGCCAGACCCACGGCTCCGAGCGCACCGCCGCCCACCCGCCACAGCAACGCGCGCCGGCTCCACACCCGGGTTCGAGACGAGTCGTTCACCACAGCCTCCCCTTCCTCTGCTTGCTGCTTGCTGCTCGCTGCCTGCTGCTCGCTGCCTGCTCAGGCCTCTCCGTACGATACCTCCCGCGCCGGTACACTCGGTAGCGACATGTCACTTCGCCAGAATCAGCTGGCCCTCCACACCTGGACCCTGGATACAACTCCGCTGGTCGATCTCCTCGACATCGCGCGCGCCACCGGCTGGAACGCCGTCGAACTGCGGCGCATCGACTTCGACCGCGCCGCCGCCGCCGGCCACTCCGAAGCCGACGTCCTGGACCTGGTCGCCCACAGCGGGCTCGCGGTTGCCGCGGTGGGCGTCACCGCCGGCTGGATGTTCGCCGACGGGCCGGAGCGTGCCCAGTTGCTCGCCACCTTCGAGCGCAGCTGCGCCTCGGCCAGAGCGCTCGACTGCACCACGGTCATGAGTCCCGTGGATCGCGATCGCGGCGACGTCGATCGCGCCGCGGCCAGCGTGCGTGAAGTCGGCGAGATCGCCGCTCGGTATGGTGTCCGGCTCGCCCTGGAGTTCAACTCCCAGGTGGCGCAGTTCAACACCCTGGAGTCCGTCCGCGAGGTGCTGGACAGGGCGGCGCAGCCCGCGTGCGGCCTGCTACTGGATACCTACCATCTGCAGCGCAGTGGGCGCACAGGCGGCAGCTTCAGTGAGGTCGCGCCCGAGGAGATCGCCTACGTCCAGTACAGCGATGTGCCGCGCGACGGTCTGCGGCCCGGCTACGCGCTCGACCGGCTGCCCCCAGGTCAGGGTGTTGTCGACTTCGCCGCGGTGTTCGCGCTGCTCGAAGACAAAGGCTACGCTGGGCCACTCAGTCATGAAGCGCCGAACCCCGCGTCCTGGGAGCGCGACCCGCGGCAGGTCGCCGCCGAAGCGCTGCAGGCCACGCGCGCCCTCCAGTAGCCGCCGCCGCGCACCCACTGACTCACTCCGAGGAGGGTGGCACGTACTGGGCGGCGCGGTCGGCGTCGGCGGTCAGCACCCGCAGCTCGTGCGGCACCCAGGCGTCAAAGCCGACGGCCGCCACCTCGACTCCCGCTCGCGCCACCCGACACCGAATCCCCGCGCCGCGCAACACCTCGGCCCACATCTCCGCTTCCCCCTGATTGCTGTACGTCCCGACTACTACCTCATCCATATCTTCGCCCACGCAAGTCGCCGCTCAGCGCTGTCGTCTCCGTGCGTTTCATCCGCCGCGCAGGTCGCTGTCACCATGAGGCAACACCCGTTCAGTCTCGTGGCCAGTCCAGGACCTGGCGAGCCGCTTTCCCCAGTATCCACTCCTTCTCCGTCGCCGACAGCGCATCAGAGTCCCGGACGTAATACAGGCACTCCCCCCACGAGTTGCCATTCTGGTCGCGAGCCACCGTGTAATCGCTCGCCCACAGAATGCGCTGCATGCCAAACGCGTCGAGCGCCTTGCGCAGCAGCGGCATCAGGTCGCGATACGGATACTCCTCCGCCGACAGGAGTCCGGGCGCGTGGCACCACTTCAGCGCGATATTCGGATACTGCGCCAGCTCACACACGCGCTCCAGCTGGTTCACCCGCTCCGCGAGCGATTCCGTGAGCGAGGTCGCCATGGTGACCGGTAGCTGACCGACACGCAGCGGCGCCACGCCCACCCCACAGTGGTCGACAATGAACTGCAGCCGCGGAAACTTGCGCGCGTACGGCTCCAGGAGCTGCGCGCGGCCCGGCACCCACGCGAACACGGGAACCTGGTGCCGCTCCGCCGCGGCGAACAGCGGGTCGAATTCGCCGCGTGCCAGACTGTCGACTTCGCCGGTCTGCGGCACCGGCACGACCCGCATCGAGCGTGCTCCGCGCAGGTTGCCAACTGCCTCTGCCAGTCGCTCCATGTCGGGATCGCGGAAGTCAATCCGCACGTGATAGATGAAGCGGTCCGGATGCAGCTCGACCGCGCGCTCCGAAAACGGATAGTCGTTGCGGATGGCGCCATTCGGCAGTTCCTGGCCCTGTGGCCGCATCTTCGGATCGAACCCGCGCGCCTCGCCTATCAGCACGCGATCGATGCCGACGGCATCCATCACCTGAACGCCGGTGGCAATGACCGCGTCCGTGGGCGCGGCGCGCCAGTCAGGCGTCAACTGGTTGAGGTGGACCTGTGCGTCGATGATTTCCAGAGAGCTGCTCACGGCCGTCCAGCCTACACCGGCCGCCAACGCCCCGCGCAGCTGAGGTGTATGCTGTGGCCGCGATGTGTGTTGGGTGCGTCATGGGCGCCGCCGCCGAGTTGTGCAGCGATACGTCGCATCATGCTCCAATTGACTCGCGGAGCGTGCGCTCTGTATCGGCTTCGTACAGCGGTCTGATCACCGGCAGATTGGCACCGGCGGCGCGAAAGCGCTGAATGCAGGCGCGCACCTCCGCTGGTGTGCCGACCTTGCCCATGGCATCCGCCAACCGGTCCGAGACGGCTTCGGACGGATCGCCGCCGCCGGCGCGCAGCGCGTCCATGGCGGCGACCTCCTCGTTGAAACCGGCATTCAGATATTCGCGACGATAGAACGGCTGCGCGCCTGACCGCGCGATACCCGTCCGCAGTTGCGCCTCGGCCGTGTCGACCTCGTAGGTGACGGCCACGGGAATCGGTGCGATGATGTCGAAGCCGTCCAGCGACTTGCCCGCGCGGGCACGCCCGGCAGTCACCCGCGGGACGACTACGTCTCGAACGTAACTGTCGGACGCCATCCACAACACGACGCCGTCGGCAATTTCCCCCGACAGCTCGATCAGCGGGGGATTGAGCGCGGCCAGCACGATCTTGAGCTCTCGCGCGCGCGGCAGCGGATAACTCCAGTCCACGTTCCAGAACTCCCCCTGATGCACGGCCTTGCCGGTCGTGAACACCTGGCGCAGGATGTCGACGTACTCGCGAGTCGCCGCCAGCGGATCGCCCATCGTGTAGCCGAGCTGGGTCTCCATGCTCGAGCGATGCCCGGTGCCGATGCCCAGCACAAACCGACCACCGGATACTTCGTCCAGGGAAAGGGCCTGCCGCGCCATAACCGTCGGATGGCGGGGATAGAAGGTGACGATACTCGTGCCCAGCGTGATCCGCGCCGTTGCACCTGCAAATGCCGTCAGGGCGACGAAGGCGTCGCGCGCGACGCCATCGGTGATCCAGGCGCTGTCGTACCCGAGCTCGTCGGCCAACTGAACGTGTCCGACCGATTGCTGGAAGTCGTTGCCGAGTGTGATGACCGTTCCCAGGCGTTCCACACGACAATTATCGCCGCGGAACGACGAAGTGCGCGCGCTAGACGGCGCCCTGCTGGCGCAGGCGGTTGATCTCCGCCTCCGAATACCCCAGCTCACACAGCACCGCCTGGGTGTCGGCGCCCAGCTCCGGAATACCACGTTGCACGCCAGGACCGTCGCAATCCGCCACAAATCCGGCGTTCATCAGCGTCACCGGCGCCTCGCGCCCCGGCACCGCCGCCCGCTGGAGCATCTCACGCTCCTCCAGGATCGGCATCTGGAGCGCTTCACGCGTCGTGCGCACTCTCGCGGCCGGGCACCCGGCGCGCATGAGCTCGCCCTCCAGTTCCTCCGCCGAGCGATCCGCCAGACGCCGCGCCAGCTCAGCCTTCAATTCGTTACCGTGCTCCGCACGTGCCCGCGCAGTCGAAAAGCGCGCATCGCCAAGCATGTCCTCCGCGTCGAGAACCCGGCACAGGACCTCGAACTGGTGCGGAAAATTGGCACTCAGCCACAGCCAGCCATCGCGAGTGCGATAGGGTGCCACCGTCGGCCGATCGTGGACAATCGGCTGTGTGGCGGAAATGTCGTCACCAGTAATCAACTGGCGCACGCTGCCGACCGCCAGCAGCACCAGGCTGGCATCCAGCATCGCCACGTCCAGGTACTGGCCCTCGCCACTGCGTTCACGGCGCACCAGGGCTCCCAGAATCTGCGCGAACGCCACGTAGCCGGTGAAGCAATCCACGCTGAACGCGCGACCCTGCGAGGGTACGTCGTCGTCGCGTCCACTCCAGCTCATGCCAGCCATCGCCTGGATGGTGTGATCGTAGGCAGGCCACGCGCGCATGTCCCCCGCCTGGCCGAAGCCGGAGATCGAACAGTACACCAGCCGCGGATTGACGACTCGCAAATCCTCCCACCCGAGGTGCAGATCATTGGCGGCGCCCGGCCGGAGGTTCTCCACCACCACGTCGCATGCGCTTGCCAGCTTGCGCACCACGGATTGCCCATCTGGGTCCTTCAGATTGACCGTGATCGAGCGCTTGCCACCGTTGACGGCGACGAACGACGGGCTGACCTCCCAGCCGGGCAGCCGCGCGAAATCGCGAAAGTCGTCGCCGACCTGTGGGCGCTCGACTTTGACGACGTCCGCCCCAAGCAGCTGCAGATGATAGGTACAGAACGGACCGGCGAGCGCGTGAGTCAGGTCCAGGACGCGGATACCGTCGAGCGCTTTCACTCGGACCATACTACGCCAGGTTGACGCGTTACACTGACCTCTGGGGGAGTTCAGTCACGTGACCGGAGGTGGGTCGCATGGACGGAAGCTTCGTGTGGGTCGTTGCAGCGCTGGTGTGGTGTGTCGTCGTCTGGGCCTATGTGCTCCACCGTCGCGCCGAGCGACACGATCGAGCTCAGACAGCCAGCTCACCCCAGACGAAGGT
>JAFAWJ010000765.1 GCA_019242065.1 Chloroflexota bacterium | reverse complement strand
GCCGTTTATGGTTTAGATGCTCGATCGGTGGACGATTCCGGGCACGACCAGCACCCGGCGGCGGCTTCCTAACGACGCGGGTGCGCCGGCTCGTCTATCGTCCCGCGCCGCCGGCCTGGCCGATCGTCCCTCGCCGCGCCGCATGCGGCATGCCACGTTAGTCAGGCGTTCGAGCGCGGCGCGCCCATCTACCTTGTCCAGGCGGCCCTCGGTCCACGCGCGGCCGACCGCCGTTCGGCTCGATAGCTCCCTCTCCGACCAGATGTTCCGCGAGCCACGGCGGCGCTCCTGGATGTCTGCCACTCACCTTGACCGTCGCCGCCAGCCGCGCTCCCACCGGTGCGCATCCACGCCGCTAACACTGCCGCGATGCCAAGGACCGACCGCGTTGGTCGCCGCCCGCATGCGATGAGCGAATCCTCAGCTCGCGAGAAACCTCGCCAGGGGTTCCGCGTAGAACGTGGGGTAGCCCCCCGCAATATGCTCGACCCATTCCGTGGGAATGCCCGTGTGATCGATGGTGAGTCGCGTTCCTCGCGCCTCAGCTGGTTCGAGCGTGAAGCGGAGCGTGGAGTAGACACCTGGTTCCCACGGCGAAGGATGTGCACGCCCAAAGCGCCACGCCTGGACCACGCGTTGGCCCGGGACGAGCTCGATCTGGCGCCCCTCCACCCGACCGCCGAAGGCAGAAAACGACTCGCCTTCGCAGTTGGTGATCTCCGCCGGCAGCCCGGTGGCCGCACCGAAGAGGCTGCCGCTGGTCAGGATCTCGAAGACCCGCTGGGGTGGTGCGGCGATGTACGCTTCCTGGTGGATGGACGTCTGCGTGTGCGTCACCTCCCTTCTGCTGTTCGGCGAGCCCTGTCTCCGGGGCTCATGAACGGGCTGCCCCCGCCGGCCTCGAGGTAGTCGCGCAGGCTCGTCCTGATGTAGTAGTTCCAGCTTTTCGTGCACATGTCGATGCACTCGAATTCGTCGTTCAGTCCCTGGTGGTGGAAGTTGAGCTCCGACATACCACCGTCGAGGGGCGCAATCGTGAACGTGGGCCGCGTCCCCACCCAGTCGGGCAGGAAGGGGCAGTCGGTTACCAACCAGCGTACCGACGTCGGGCGCGTCGCCTGATCGACGTGGATCACCAGCGGTTCGGGAGCGTTCATGATGAATTGCAGCTCGCCGTTCGTCTCGCCGGATCCGCTGGCCGGGTTCCACCATGCGGCGAGCCCGTCGACGGTCGTAAGCGCGTCAAAGACCGCATCTGGCGATGCGTTCACGCGAATGGTCGTCTGATAATCCGTCGCAGTTGCGGAAGCATGCTCACTTGCAGAGGTCATGTTGAATTCCTTTCCTTGTACTTGCGAAGTCGATACGTCGTACGGTCGTGGAGAGTGGCTTGGGCGTTGAGTGAATAATCCTTCCTTTCATTCCAAAGGGCTTGTGGCGTTGTCCTGGCGCTTGCGGAGCGAACGAGCCCGTCAGGCTGAGAGAAGACGCGCGACAGGAGTTGAAACGACAATCGTTCCTTTCATTCCAAGGGTCTGTGGGCCGTGGCGAGAATCGGCGTGGACCGGTCGAGGTGGTCTCGGAGCGCGTCCAGACGGTCGTCCCAGTCGTGGGCCAATGCGGCCAGGAACTGCTGCGCGACCTGCACCGGCGCGGAGTGGAGTCGGTAGCGCACACGCCGCCGCTCGCCCGGCTCGGGAATCACGAGATCAGCCTCCGCCAACAGGCCGAGATGTTTGGCAATGGCCTGGCGGGTGATGGGCAGGCGGGCGGCCAGGTCGGTGGCGGTGGCCGGACCGTGGGCCGCCAGCGCGGCCAGGATCGCGCGGCGGGTGGGGTCGGCCAGGGCGGTGAAAACCTGTTCCGCGATGGCTTCGGCAAGCATGCGGCATCGTCAGACGGTGAGGTAGGCAACCAGGTCGCCGAGTTCGCGTGCCCATCCATCGGCGTGGCTGGCGTAGGTCCCTTCGCGAGAGTCCTCAGGCAACTGGGCGAAGCCGGTCTCGACCACTCGCAGCCGCGTGCCGCCGCCCGCTGCTTCGAGCGTGAACTCGACGTAGGTCCGCCGCGGGTCGCCTTCAGGCAGGTCCGGCAACCGCCAGGTAAACCCGAAAACCGTTGGCTCGTCGACGCGTTCGACGCGCATGTCGACGGTGAGGCCGCTTCGGAAGGTCAACTGTGCGGCGCCGCCGGGTCGCAAGTCGATGGTGGCCCGGTCGCCGAACCAGGCGGCCAAGCCGTCGGGCGTGGTGAGCGCGGCCCAGACCCTGGCCGGTGGATGGGCGAGCTCCACCGTTCGTTCGATGCGATCCGGAAACCCCATCGCCGCCCTCATGTGTATAGCAACCATCTGATTGCAATAATATGGCAACCCAATGGTTGCGTCAAGTGTGTGCTGTGCGCAGCATGCCGGCGACGGTCAGCAGCCCGAACTGGCCAACTTCGCCTGGCAAGCCGGCGTCTCGATCGACGACAAACCCGCAGTCCGCGCCGGCGACTGGTTATCCGACAGCACTGGCCAGACGTAGCGCGAGGGAGCGCTCGACCTGCGGGTGCGCGGCCAGTTGTCCGTGCCTCGTCTTCGCCGCCTCACTGCTGGCGGCAATTCCAAAGAAGAGGCGGCCATGATGCTTCACCACAGCGGCGTGCCTATGCAGGGCAAGGTCGCGACCCATCAAATGCTGGGAAACTCGCACGTTCGGCTTTGAAGACGAGTCGTTCCCCGCGAGGCACGGCTTAGTTCAACACAGTTTCCTTAACTCAGGGCCCAACCAGGACGCTCGTCGGGCACGACACATCGATCTCGGCTGAGTTGCGCTCGCGTCGCTCGCAGGCGAGCCGCAGCTCGGCAACGCTCGAGCGGAACGTCATGTCGTCGCTCCCGAGTCGGCTGATGCCGTTCCAGCCGCTGGCGTAACGCGCCAGTGCCAGCA
>JAFAWJ010000661.1 GCA_019242065.1 Chloroflexota bacterium | reverse complement strand
GCCGGCGACGCCGATCGTGGCCGAGCCCGAGCTGGCCGAGCCCGCCGAGGCGGCGAGTGTGGCCGTCGGATCCGACGTGATGGTGCCGCGGCTCGGCCTGCCGGGTCGGGTCATGGCGGTGCGCGACGATACCGTGGAAGTCGAAGTACTCGGCCGCCGCGTGCGTATGCCGCTGCGCGACCTGGAGGGCGCGAAGCGGCCCACCTCGGCCGAACGGCGCGCTGCGCAGCCCGAGCGCCTGCCCACCCTGGCCGTCGCTTCGCCACGCGGCGAAGTCCCGTATCAACTCGACCTGCGCGGCCTGCGGCGGGACGAAGCGTTGGAGCGCCTGGAGCAGTATCTCGAGGACGCCTCGTTGACGGGGATGCCCGAGGCGCGCATCGTGCACGGCAAGGGCACAGGCGCGATCCGCCAGGCGGTGCGCGAGGAGTTGCGGCGGTCGCAGTTCGTGGCGCGGTTTGCGGCTGAGACGGATGGGAATGGCGGTGATGGGGCGACGCAGGTCTGGCTCAAGTGATCGCGCGTGTGGCGATCTTGTTTTCGATGTTGTTCATCGCGGTGGCTGGGAACGTGTCGGCTCAGGCCGCGCCGGCGACCGATGTTGTCGACCCCCACGTCGCCAACGCCGCCCAGATCCAGGCGGCCACCCGCCAGAAGCTCGCCGTCCTCGGCGATGCTTTTACCTGCGCGGACGCCCGCTTCGTCTCCTACCGCCGCAGCGATGCCGACCTCGAGGTCACCGACCAGTGGTACGTCGCCTCCCAGCTCTGGGCCGACGCCTTCCTGCTCAATCGGGTGACCTCGCCGCCCGTCGACGGCTGGAGTTTCGACGACGCGCACTGCTACATCGACAAGGGCTTCGTCTTCCTGGATCGTCTCTGGGACTACACCAGTTCTGGTTACTTTCCCGAGTCGAACCCGGTCGGCACCTCGGTCAAGACCGGTCCGCGCTTTTCGGACGACAACCTGGTCGCCGGATTGGCGCTGCTGGAAACCGCGCGGACCACCACCGACCCGCTCGCCAGGCAGCGCTACATCCACGCCGCCCAGCGCGAAGCCGATTTCCTCGAAAGCAGCGGCTTATGGGACGAGACGTTCGGCGGCGGCTTCTGGTGGGACACGGGCAAAGGCGACACCGAAGAGGGCAAACCCGCCCAGACCAACGCCCTGGCCAGCCTGTTCTTCGCGCGCCTGTACGCCGCGACCGGCGACAGCAGCGATCGCGACTGGTCGCTGCGCAGCCTGTTGTGGCTGGACACGATCCTGTGGGACCCGAGTCGACAGCTCTACCGCTGGAGCGTCGGCTTCACGGACATCGCCCACCGCACCGGCGCGACCATCCACAACCGCTACTTCAACTACGACCAGGGCATCGCCATCGAGGCGCAACTGGCCGCGGTGGCGCTCGACGGTGACGCCAACCGCGTGGCCCGCGCCGAGGCGATCGGTCGCGCCACGCACACCGCCTTCTGGTCGTCGAGCGTCGGCGGCTACAACCTCGAGGCGGGTGTCGACCAGGTCTACGCCTCGTACGCGGCCTGGACCAGCCTTGGCCATCTGGCGCTGTATGCCCTGGATGGCGACTCCGAGTGGCTCAGCATGGCGCAGCAGAACGCCGATGCGCTGTCCAGTCGGCTGCGCGAGCCGGACGCTGGCTACGCGTACCGCGCCTACGTGTGCGTCGACACGAAGCCGACGGGCTGCGCAGCCGGTCCGCCGACTGTCGCCGTCGACCACACGCGCGACACCTCGGCCCAGGCGTGGGTGCAGCATCTCCAGGCGGCGCTGGCTGATAGCCTGAAAAGCACCTGATGAAGATAGCAATCACGGGCAACGGCGCCTTCGGTACCCAGCACATGCGGGCGATCCAGAACATCCCGGACATCGAGGTCATCTCGATCACTGGCGGTCGTCCGGAGGGCACCGAGGAGTTCGCCAGGACGTGGAAGATTCCACACTGGACCAGCGACCTGGGGGAGACGCTGGCGCAGCCCGGCCTGGAGGCGGTGATCATCACGAGCCCGACGGGGATCCACGTCGCCCAGGCGGAGATGGTCATGCGCGCTGGGAAGCACGTCTTGATCGAGA
>JAFAWJ010000633.1 GCA_019242065.1 Chloroflexota bacterium | reverse complement strand
CGTGGAGGGTGTGAGTTTTGGTCTGGGATACGCACTTGGCGCGCTGCGACGCGCGGGCGTCGAGGCCAGCCAGGTGACGCTGGTCGGTGGCGGTGCGCAGTCGGATGGCTGGGCCCAGGTGTGCGCCGACGTGTTCGAGGTGCCGGTGGTACGCCCGACCGAGACGGAAGCCGCGGCGGTCGGTGCGGCGCGCCAGGCGCGCTGGACAGTCGACGGCATCTCTCCAACACCTGGTGACGACAGACAGGCACGCCGGTTTGAACCGAGCGGCTCGTCCGCGTTGCAGACAGCGCGAGCGCGGACCGACCGCCTGCGCCAACTGGCAATGGAGAACGGCTTATGAGCGAATCGCTGAGTCGACAATTGGCCAGGTGGGTGGCCGGTCTGCGCTACACGGACCTGCCGCCCGCGGTTGTCGACCGCGCCAGAGGCGTCACGCTGCAAGGTCTTGCCTCAGCGCTGCTGGGTTCGGCGACCGACGAGGGTGCCATGGCGCTGCGGCTCATGCAGGCAGAGGAAGCCGATGGCGCGGGCCACGCGACGGTGCTGGTCGACGGAACGCGACTGACCCGCGGCGGCGCGGCGTTTGTGAATGCCGAGCTGATCCTGGCCGGTGGCAAGTGGGACACCTTCCGCATGCTGACGCATCCGGGGTCGGCCATCTTGCCCGCCGCGCTGGCCGTGGCCGAGACGGTGGGGGCCTCCGGGCAGGATTACCTGCTGGCGATCGCCGCCGGCTACGAAGTGATGGAGCGCCTGGCGGCGGACTTCATCCCCAGCGTCATGGCCCGCGGTTTCCACGCTGGACCCGTCTTCGGCATCTTCGGCGCCGCCGTGGCCGCCAGCAAGCTGCTGGGGTTCTCGGAAGAGCAGGTGCACGCCGCGATCGCCCAGTGCGTCAACCTGGCGTCGGGCAATCTCGAAGGCGCACGCAGCGGCGGGCGGTCCGTGCGTGAGGGCGCGGCGGTCCGCAACGCGCTGCTGGCGGTGGCTCTGGCGCAGCACGGTGCGCCCGGCGGCGAAACCGTGCTGGAGGGCGAAGCCGGCTTTTACCACGCGTACGTCGGCAACAACCTGGGGAAGCTCACGTACAGCTTCACTGGCGCAACGTCGGCTGCGCTCGAGGACATCGTGGCTGGACTTGGAGAGCGCTGGGTGTTTCTCGAGACGCTGTACCGCATCTACTCGACGCCGGGCTACAACATCGCGCACGTCGCGGTGACCTCCGCGGTGTGTGCTGAACACGACATCGCGCTCGCCGACGTCTCGCATGTCGAGGCGGTGGTCAACTGGCTGGAGACGCAGTATCCGAGTCCGGCCTTCCCCTCGCCGGATCGGACCGGCGTCAGCGTCGCCAGCCCGCACTACTTCGTCGCCTACGGCGTGGCGTTCCGCGGGTATCCGCTGCTGCACTCCGGACAGCATCCGCCCGAAGTGCTGGACCTGATGCAGCGGGTCACACTGATTCCGTCGCATGCGCAGCCGCTGTTTGCGCCGCGCGTGACCGTGTTTTTACGTGATGGGCGGAGTTTCTCGCGTCAGGCGAGTGGTGACGAGTTCATCTGGGATTGTGCCGAGGAAGCCGAGCGGATTCGCGAAATCACGCCCGGCGTGCCAATCCCCGCGGCGCAATTCGAGGCGCTGATCGCCGCCTGCCGCCGCCTGGACGAGCTACCCCGCGCCGACGAGATCTTGAGACTGAGCCTGCGCCAGCGCTCCGACTGAGTGTTCAGCGCCGCCGATGCTGCGTCAGCTCCGACTGGCTTGTTCCTAGCGGGAGAAGGGTGCGACCAATTCCGTCTGTCCCAGGATGTGGCCAGCCATGGCGGCCTTCACTACGTTGACGTTGGCCCCAGCCGGCACATTCAACATCTGATCCAGCGCAAACAACTGGAACGTATAGTGGTGCGCCGCCGCCCCCGGCGGTGGACACGCACCCTCGTAGCCAATCAGCGCGAACGTCGGCAGGATGCCCTGCGCGTGGTCCTGCCCCTGCATAGCCCCATCGGAGAGAGTCGCCTGCTCCTCCGCCTGCCCCTGCGCCAGCTGCGTCTCGCTCGCCGGAATGTTGTAGACCAGCCAGTGCGTATTGGGCGGGGACGTGTCAGGATCCTGCTCGACCAGCACGTAGGCCTGCGTGTTCGCAGGTGCGCCCGACCAGCTCAACTGCGGACTGGTGCCACCCCCGGGTGCGGCGCACGTGAACATGACCGGTATCGGCGTGTCGGCCGTAATGTCCGTGCTCTGCAGGGTGAAGCCGGCGGTCGGCGACCCGGAGAACAGCACCACCGACTGGTATGGCGTGTTGTCCACCGCAACGGCTGACGGCGAGGCCACCGCGGCAGCCGCGGACGGCGACGGTACAGCGCTCGCGGCCGGACTGGCCGCTGGGCTCGCCGCGGGCGCGACGGCCGGACTGGCCGCCGCCGACGGGCTGGCAGCCGCCGAAGGCGCCGGACTGGCCGCGGCCGGGCTGACCGCGGGTTGCACCGCGGCGGTGGTCGGCGCTGGCGCGGTGGTAGGTGTGGCGGGCGCGCCGCTACAGGCGCTTACGAACAGGACACAGGTAGCCCCCAGGGCCATAACAAGTCGCGGAGGGGTCACGGCGCCTAACGTACTCGGCGGTCGAAGCGGCCGTCCAGCAGCCTCGACGGTTGCCGGCGCTTGAATCCGTGTCGCCGTCGTTGTCTCATCACAGGTATGCAGACGCTGACCGCCCCCTCCTCCTCCACCGCGGTTGCCGAAGACATCGGCAACATCGTCTCGCTCGAGCACGTCAACGTACGGATCGACGATCAGTCCATGGCCACGCTCTTTTACATCGTTGGCCTCGGCTTCACGCGCGACCCGTACATGAACGTCGGTCTGACCAACATGTGGGTCAACATCGGTGACCAGCAGTTCCACCTGCCGACCGGCAAACCTCAGGTGTTGCGCGGGCACACCGGCCTCGTTGTACCCGATCTGCCAGAGCTCAAGGAGCGCCTGGCCTCAATTGCCGACGAGTTGAGCGGCACCAAGTTCGCCTGGACCGACCGCGGCGAATATGTCGAGGCGATCAGCCCGTGGGGCAACGTGTACCACTGCTATCCGTCGGGCTCGTACGGCTCGATGCGTCTGGGCGTGCCGTATGTCGAGCTCAGCGTGCCAGTCGGCAGCGCGGCGGCCATCCAGCGCTTTTACGCCGAGGTGTTCGAGGCGCCGGGTACGGTCGAAGACGGCGTCGCGCGCGTCGACATCGGCGCCCGGCAGACGCTGGTCTTCCGCGAAAGCAAGCGGGTGCCCAAGTACGACGGCCACCACATCGCCATCTATATCGCCAACTTCTCCGGGCCGTACGACTATCTCTCGGATCGGAACCTGATCACCGAGGGCATTCGCAATCACCAGTTCCGCTTCCAGGACATCATCGACCCGCAGACAGGCAAGACCGTCTTCACACTCGAGCACGAGGTCCGCAGCAGCCGTCACCCCGGCTTCCGCCGCCGCCTCGTCAACCGCGACAACGAAAACTAGGCGCTAACGGATTCGGGAACGAACGAGAGCTGACAACCGCTCTACGCTGATCACCAGCAGATAGGTCAGGATGAGCAGCGTCGCTACCTGGCGGTACTGGAACAGATTCATCGACGTCAGAATCAAAAAGCCAATACCGCCGGCGCCGACGAAGCCCAGGACCAGCGACGCGCGCACGTTTTCGTCGAGTCGAAACAGGCTGCCGCCGATCAACGACGGCAACAGGCCTGGCAGAACGGCGTGGGTGACAATCTGCGCCCCGCTGGCGCCGGTGATCGACAGCGCGTCGACGGGCCCCATGTCCATGTCTGCGATGTTTTCGGCGAACAACCGGCCGAGCATGCCCACGGAGTGGACCGATAGCGCCAGCACGCCAGGGAACGGACCCAGGCCGACAGCCGTGACGAACAGCAGAGCCCAGACCAGGTCCGGGACGGCGCGGCTCACGGCGATGACGCCGCGCGCGGCAAGGTAGAGCGTGCGTGATGGGCTGACATTGCTGGCGGCGCACACGGCGAGGGGCAGCGAAAACAGCAAGGCGACGGCAGTGCCGAGCAGGGCAATGTCCACGGTTTCGACCACCGCGCCGAGGGCGGTGGGCAGGTGGCTGAGATCGGGCGGAAACGAGC
>JAFAWJ010000578.1 GCA_019242065.1 Chloroflexota bacterium | reverse complement strand
TCGTGCTGCACGCGCCACCCTACGCACCCGACCTGACCCCGTGGGCCGGTGGCGCCGAATCCCATCCGCTGCTGGCCTCTATGGCCGGGCCGGCCCGGCGCCAGTCGTCCTTCAACGGCGGACCCATCGACATGGTCTACCCCTTGCCGCTCTACGTGCAGGGCCACTGGGCCGCCGCCGCGACCGCCGCCGCCCTGGTCGAGCGTCAACGCTCTGGTTTCGGTCAGGTGGTGACCGTCGCGGGCGTGCACGGGGTCATGGTCAGCTCGGTCGGCACCTTCGTGATGGTGCCCAGCCAGTCGGCGCTGCCGACTAACGTCGGGCCAGGCGGCCGCCACCCGTGCTACACGACCTACCAGTGCGCCGACGACGAATGGCTGTTCCTGGCGGCGTTGACCCCCAAGTTCCAGATCAACGCCTTCAAGGTCCTGGAAGTCGGCGACATCTATGCCGACCCGCGCATCCAGGGTGTCCCGGCGCGCATGCTGCTGCCCGAAAATCGCGGCTGGGTCCGCGCGCTGCTGGCGGACGCGTTCCGCACGCGCTCGCGGGCTGAGTGGCTCGCCCGCCTCGAGGCTGGCGACTGCCCGGCCGGTCCGCTCGGCGAGCGCGACGAGTGGCTCGATCATCCCCAGCTCCAGGCCAACGGGCTGCGCGTCGAGATCGACGATCCCGAACGCGGTCGGGTGACGATGCCGGGCGTCCCGCTGGTTATGACCGAGACCCCTGGCTGCGTGCGCACGCCCGCGCCGACACTCGGCCAGCACGATCGGACCGCGACCCCCTGGCCGCGATACGTGCAACCCAACGGCACGCCGACGCCAGCCACGCAAGGCCCCCTCGCGGGCTACCGCGTGTTGGACCTGGGCACCATCCTGGCAGGTCCGTACGCCGGTGCGCTGCTGGCCGAGCTCGGTGCTGACGTTATCAAGGTCGAGCCGCCCGCGGGTGATCCGTTCCGCGAGACGGGTTTCATCTACAACCGTGGCCAGCGCGGGCTAGCCATCAACCTGGCCTCGGCCGAGGCGCGCCAGGCCTTCTACAGCCTGGTCCGTACCTCCGACGTGGTCCTCGACAACTCGCGACTGGGCGTGCTGAAGCGCCTCGGCATCGACTACCCCAGCCTGAAGCGCGTCAAGCCCGACATCGTCACGTTCTCGGTCAACGGCTTCGGCGAGGACGGGCCGCTGGCGCCCAAACCCGGGTTCGATCCGGTCTTGCAGGCCATGAGCGGCATGATGACCGCCCAGGGCGGCGACTGCGATCCCGTCCTGTTCACGATCCCCATCAACGACATTGCCGCGGCGACCGTCGCCGTCCTGGGTATCTGTCTGGGGCTGCTGCATCGCGAGCGCAGCGGCGCCGGTCAGCGCATCTGGACCTCGCTGCTCGGCTGCTCCGCGGAAATGCAATGCGGCGAGCTGGTGCGCTTCGAAGGTCGGCCCGCCGCCGTACGCGGCGGATGCGACTTCGAAGGTCCGTCAGCACTTGATCACTTCTATCAAACGCAGGATGGCTGGCTACGCCTCCAGGCGCCCGCTATCGGCGCGCTCCAGGCAGCCGGCCTCCTCGACGCCAGCGCCGCCAAGCTCACCGACGAGAACCTCACCACCGCGATTGCGGACAAGCTGCGCACACAGTGCACCGACGAGGCGGTGGCCAGATTGTCCGAAGCCGGCGTGCCCGCCGCGGCCGCGCGCGTGCCCCTTGACCTGCCGAACGATCCAGCGTTGCAGGCACTCGAGATGTTTACGACCCAGCGCATGCGCGACGGCACGCCGTTTTACGTGACCAATCGCTACGCGCGCTTCAGTCGAACCCAGGTACGTGCCGAGTACACTGCCCCTGGCATCGGCGAGCACAGCCGCGACGTGTTGGGCGAGGCAGGCGTCGCCGCCGAAGACATCGACGCCCTGGTCGACGCGGGCGCGGTCGTACCTGGCGAGCCGTTCACCGTTGTTGCGATCCAGAACTATCGCTGAGCGCCCGCGTTGGAGGAGATACTCGGGGTGTGAGCCGTCTCGTGCCCACACGCTGGCGAGGCTGGCTGCGCGCCTATGGCGGCGCCTTTGCCGCGGTGGTGCTGGTCAGCCTGTTCATCGGTCTGGTGCTGGGACAGGTCAGCCTGGCCAACAGCTCCATGCTGTACCTGTTGGCGGTCATGGCCAGTGCCGTCGCCTTCGGGCGCGGACCGGCGATCTTCGCCTCGGTTGTGGCCTTCCTCGTCTTCGACTGGTTTTTCGTCACGCCGCAGCACCAGTTGACGGTGAACGATCCAGGCGAGTGGGTCTCGCTGCTGTTTTTTCTGTTGACGGCCATTGTCACGGGTCAACTGGCGGCCGGGCAGCGCGCGCGTGCCCAGGAAGCGCAGCAGCGTGAGCGTGAGGCGGTGGTCCTGTACGACGTGGTGCGTCTGTTGGGCGAGGGCAGCTCTGACCAGGTGTTGCGTTCGGTTGCGGAACGTCTGCGTGAAGAGTTGCGCGTCAAGGGCGTCGGCATCGAGTTGTGGCAACCCGGTGAGAGCGTGACGTGGGTCGCCGCTGGTGATCCGGACGATCTAGCCGGTGTGCGTGGCCCGCGTGATGCGGCCCGCGTGATGCAGTCAGGACCCGCGCCGTCACCCGACGATCATGCCGCGCCTGGGCGCTGGGTGCGCGTCGTCAGTCCGACCC
>JAFAWJ010000515.1 GCA_019242065.1 Chloroflexota bacterium | reverse complement strand
CGACGGCCAGGCCGTGGATATCCTCGGTGTCCAGGCCCTGGACGTGTTTTTCGAAAGTTCGGCCGGCGTCCTGCGAGCGCCACACGCCGTCGAGCTCGACGCCCGCCCAGACCAGGTCGGGATCTTCGGGATCGAACACGATCTGGGTCACGCGCGGCACCTCAACCGCGGCGCACTCCGTCGCCAGGTCGGCCGGCACGCGCGACCAGGTCTGTCCGGCATCCTCCGATCGGAACAGGTCGGCTTTGCGCGTGCCCGCCAACAAGACGGCAGCGTCGTGTGGCGATTGGACGAGCGACCAGATCTGCGTGTCGTCCATCGGCGAGGGCAGGTGCTGCCAGCTTTGGTCAGCCCGGCGCCAGCGGTAGATGCCCTGGTCCGTGCCAGCCAGGACGCTGCTGCCGTTGGCCGGCTGGCTGGTGAGCGAGAACACGCGGCACTCGCCGTAGAGGCCTCTACCATAGTTGCGGATCCAGGTCTGGCCGCCATCCTCGCTGGCCCACATCGACGAACCAACTGTTCCCACGTACAGGCCGAGATCTGTCATCGGGGTATCTCCTGTTCACTCGTCGTCGCGCCGACCGCACTCACGACTCGATATATAACCATCGCCGGGGAGGCCGGGTATGCCCATCTACACTCGCCAGACGCTAAAGACTGACAAGCTGCCCTGGGTCGATATCGATGACTACAAGTTTTTCGTCCTGGGCCGGCCTGGGGCGACGCCAAGCGCGACCTCCGCGACCGGCGCGAACGGGTCAAACGCCCACAGCGCCTTCTGGGGTCAGGCCGCTGACCCCACCTCGTGCGAGCTGAAGCCGACCTATCCACGCGAACGCCTGGTGGTGCTCCACGGTGAGGTGTGCGTCGAATCCGAGCTCGGCCGCTTCACACTCAAGCGCCGCGACTTTGTGGAGCTCCCGCCCAGCGGGGCGCGCGTGACGAATGCCGGCACCGCGAGCGCCGAGCTGGCGCGGATCGCCGGTCACTGGCAACAGGTCATCCGCAACGAGATCTGCCTGTTCCGACCTGACCGTCCGTGCGAGTACCACTATCACGACAGCGACGAGTACTGGATGGTCTTCCGCGGACACTTCACCCTCAACTACGACGGGGCCGAGTACGACCTGCGCCCGGGTCTGATGCTGGCCGCTGGCATGGGTTTCGAACATGGCGCGCTCGCCCCGCAGGAGCACTTCGAAGCGGTCGTGATCGCCACGCAGCTCGAAGGCCAACGTCGCGACGGTCACCTGGTGCGAGCGATGCACGGGCCGCCCGAAAAGCATCGAGCGGTGCCGGCGGCCGCGCTGCAACCGTTCCGCAAACCCAGCCTGGTCGCATGACCCGGCCGAGCGCGCTGCCCGCCGTCCCGTGGACGACCCTCGGCCGCACGTCCATCCGCACCACGCGCCTGGGGATCGGGACGTGGGGCTTCGGCCCGATCGGCGCGCCTGAGACGCAGGTCGGTGACGACGAAGCGCTGGTCAACGTGCTGCGCGCCGCTTTCGAGGCCGGCCTGCGCTACCTCGATACGGCCGAGGCGTATGCCAACGAGGAGCGGCTGGGTCGATTGCTGCCAGAAGCTGGCGCCCCGCCCGACCTGGTGATTGCGACCAAGTCCGGCCGCTCGGGCAAGGTTTCGGAGGGGTTCACCGCCGATCATTTCCGTCGAAGCGCGGAGCACAGCCTGCGCGCGTTGCGACTGGAGAAGCTGCCGCTGCTGCTGATCCATGACCCGCGGGACGAAGCAGATATGGCGGCCGTGCTCGGCCCGCGCGGTGCGCTGGAGGGGCTGCGGAGGCTGCAGTCCGAAGGGCTGGTCGAGTGGATCGGCGTCGCGACGGGCACGATCGGTCCGCTGTGGCAAGCGGTTGACAGCGGCGAATTCGACGTGCTCCAGATGCCGCGGCTGTATACCTTGCTCAATACCGCCGCCCGGGACACCGGACTGCTGGCCGCCGCCCGGGCGAAGCACATGGGCACCCTAGTCCCGGCGCCGTTCGGCGGCAATATCCTGGCCACCGGCGTGCGCGAGCACCCGCTGTATATGTACCGACCGGCCATCCCTGAGGTGGTGGACGCGGTTCGGCGTATGGAAAACTCTTGTCGCGAG
>JAFAWJ010000428.1 GCA_019242065.1 Chloroflexota bacterium | reverse complement strand
CTTCGTGATGCCTGGGGGCGGCACTTCTCGCCGTCGCCCCCAGGCCATTCACGCTCACCGCCTTCTCTAGTTCGAGACCGCGGCCTCCGTCGCCGCCACCTGCGGCCGCCCGCGATTGAAGAGCAGCGTCTCGAGCGCGAACGCCCCAGGTCCCACCAGGACCAGCGCGAGCGCCGTCGCCATCAGCATCAGGTCGATGCGCATGCTGTCCCACCCGCCAAACGGCGGCGCCGCGTGCGATTTGATCCACGGCCCCGTGCCGAAATATTCGATGACGAACAGAATCGCCACCCATCGCGCGCCGAGCCCAAGCAGTAACAGCAGTCCGCCAACGGTCTCGAGCAGCGGGATAAACGTCCCCCAGAACGCTGGCACCGGAAATGCCGCCAGCGTCGGACTCTGGCCAAAGTTTCCCGCCTGAAACTTCTCGACACCCGCCCAGAAGATAATGATCCCCGCCATCACCCGGACGACGGTGATCCCCCACGCGGTGGGCAGCGTTCGCACATTCATTGCGCCGGAGCCTCCTTGTATTTTGAATCTACGAGCGCCGGCCATTCAGGGATTGCAACTCGAGAGCAGGGTAGCCTGGATCACTACCATGACCGCCACCTCCGAAACTCCGCAGACGCCTCGCCGCCGCTTCCGCGAGCTCCTGGCTCGCCCCGGCCTGAGCATCATGCCCGGCGGCTTCAGTCCGCTGTACGCCCGCATGGCCGAAGTCGCCGGGTTCGAGTCGTTCTTCGTCGCCGGCTCCCAGACCTCGGCGTTCCTGTACGGCGTGCCGGACATGGGCCTCGTCGGCCTTCGCGACATGGTCGATCACACCCGCCACGTGCAATCGCGCGTCAACATTCCGATCCTGGTCGACGCCGACACCGGCTACGGCAATGCCACCAACGCCTTCTTCGCCGTTCAGGAGTTCGTGCGCGCCGGCGTCGCCGGGCTGCAGATCGAGGACCAGGAAGCCCCGAAG
Organism: Chloroflexota bacterium; assembly: GCA_019242065.1. The sequence continues at coordinate 2,595 of JAFAWJ010000428.1, read as the reverse complement.
AAGTCGGCCACGATGGCCGGTCGACGCGTCATCGCCACCGACGAGGCGGTCGGCAAGATCAAGGCGGCCATCGCCGCCCGCAACGAGCTCGACCCGGAGTTCGTCGTGTGCGCGCGCTGCGATTCGATCGGCGCCGAAGGCGAGCGATTCGAGGATGCGGTCGAGCGCGCGATTGCCTACGTCCAGGACGGCGGGGCCGACTTCGTCTGGATGAATTCGGTCCAGACCCGTGAACAGCTCAAGCTCGCCTGCGAGCGCATTCCGGCCCCGGTCATGGTCATCTGGGGCAGTCGTCCGGGCCCCGAGCCAGCGGAGCTGGAGCAGCTTGGCGCGCGAATCGCCCTGTATCCCACCTTCGCCGCGACCGTCGGCGCGCAGGCCGCCTGGTTCGTGCTCAACGACTTCAAGGCGCGCGGCCCGGTTGCCTTGGAGGAGTGGACCGAAAAAATGCGCGCGACACCGTACGGCCTCCCCGACCAGTCGGCGCTGGTCGGCGCGTCGCGGATCCGCGACTTCGAGGCCGAGTTCCTGCCGGACCGCCTCCAGCGCGACTACGTGACCACCTTCGGCCACTGACGATGTCCGCATTGTTGCGATCCGTTGTGTGCGGCCTCGCCGCCGGCGCAGCCGGCACGCTCGCCATGGACCTGGTGTGGTTCGTCCGCTACAAGCGGGGTGGCGGCGAGAGCAGCTTCCCCAGCTGGGAGATCGCGTCCAACCTGGAGTCGTGGGACGACGCTCCGGCGCCTGCCAGAGTCGGCAAACTGCTGTGCGAGACCCTCACCGGCACCGAGTTGCCTGTGGCCCGTGCCGCATTGACGACCAACGTCATGCACTGGAGCTATGGCGTCCAGTGGGGCGCCGTGTTGGGCGTGGCCATCGGTTCCGGATCGCGCCTGCGCCCCTGGCAGGCTCCGGTGTTCGGCGCGCTGGTGTGGCTCGCCAGCTACGTGTCGCTGCCCATCGCCGGCGTCTACAAACCCATCTGGGGCTACGACCTGAAGACCTTGTGGGAGGACCTCAGCGCCCACCTGGTATACGGCATCGGGGTCGCAGCGACCTTCTGGACGACGTGCAGATCCTGAACGATTTCCGACCCTGGCGCGGCACACTCCGCGGTCAGCTGACGCTCGCCGAGCTGCAGGCGTGCGGCACCCTCAGCCCTGAGGCCTCCGCCACCTTGTGGTGGGCCATGGCTCGGGGCGCCTCGGTGTTCGTTACCGCCGGACCGCCAGGCGCGGGCAAGTCCACCGTGGCCAACGCGCTGCTCGAATTCCTGCCCGATGACGCCCACGTCTACGTCACGTCGGGTGGCTGGGATCGCCTCGACGTCCCGTCTTCCCCGAGCACGAGCCCGCTCTACCTGCTCGTCAACGAGCTGAGCGCCCATATGCCCGTCTACCTGTATGGCGCCGCCGCCCGACGGGCCTTCGAGCTCGTGCACACTGGCACCCGCATGGTCGGCACGCTCCACGCGCGCAGCGTCGCCGAAGCCGTGCGGGTGATGTGCTACGCAGCCGAGGTCGGTCCCACCGAGATCGCCGCTCCGTTCGTCTTCGCCGTCATCTGGGCCGGCTGGGTGGGCAACGACGTCGTGCGTCGGGTCGTCGAGCTCGGGTTCCTGGCGCCTGACGGCAAGCTGACCGTCCTGAGCGCTCCCACGGACGACGACGACCTGCGCCTGGATCCTGCCGGTGCTCAGGCGCTCGCCGATTGGTCCGGACTCAGCCCCAGTCTGATCCAGGCGGAGATCGCGGAGCGCGCCCGCCAGTCCCCGTCCTGACCGCGCCAGTATGCCGCGCCAGGCATTCGACAGAAAGATTGACGCGCTCGAGGCCCTCCGCCGCGCGCCAGACCTCGAGGCAACCCGCCGCCAGCTGCGCGCCGCCCTTAAGGAGCGCAACAATTTCCTGGTCGCCAGAGCAGCCGCGATCACCGCCGAGCTGCACCTCGACGATCTCGTTCCAGACCTGCTGACCGCCTACGACCGCTTCTTTGTCGATCAGGCCAGGTCGGACCCGCAGTGCCTCGCCAAACACGCCCTCGCACGTGCGCTGCACGAGCTCGGCCATCATGGCGCGCATGCGTATGTGCGCGGCATCACCCACGTCCAACTCGAACCGGGCTGGGGCGGCCGGACGGACACCGCCGCCAGCCTGCGCGGAACGTGCGCCCGCGCCCTGACCGACTGCTTTCTCGACGACCTGGAGACGCTGCGGTACCTGACCGACGCCCTGGCCGATCCAGACGCCACGGTGCGCGTCGACGCGGCCATCGCCATCGATCAGCTCAATCGACCCGAAGGCGCGCTGCTCCTGCGGCTAAAACTGCTGGTCGGCGACGCCGCGCCCGAGGTCATGGGCCAGTGCTGCACCTCGCTGCTGAGCCTGGCACCTGAGGGCGCGGTGGATTTCGTCAGTCGCTTCTTGCGCCACGCCAATGTTGACGTCCAGGTCGAAGCCGCCAGCGCACTGGCCCAGTGCCGCGACGCGCAGGCGATCACGCTGCTGCGCGAGTTCTGGCGGGACGACCTGGTACCGATCGACGTGCGCCGCGCGATCCTGATCGGCCTGGGCGCCTCGCCGCTGCCAGAGT
>JAFAWJ010000214.1 GCA_019242065.1 Chloroflexota bacterium | reverse complement strand
GTGGCGACCGGTCTCTCAGTGTTTATGAGCCAGTTCTGGCAGATGCTGGCGCTCTGGGGTGTCCTGGTCGGCCTCGGCTCAGGCTCCATGGCCCTGGTCCTGGGCGCGATCGTCGCCACGCGCTGGTTCGTGAAGCGTCGTGGCCTGGTCACGGGCATCTTCGCCGCCAGCGCGGCTGCCGGCCAGTTGATCTTCCTGCCGCAGCAGGCCGCCATCGTAGAGGCATTCGGCTGGCGCGCCGCGACGCTGCTCGTCTCGGCCGTGGCAATCGGCGTAGCTGCCCTGGTGGCGCTCTTCATGCGCGACGATCCGCGCGACATCGGCCTACGGCCATACGGCATGCCCGCCTCCGAGGTGCTCGCGCCAGTGCAGGTGCAAGGCAATCCATTCGGGCTCGCCGTCGACGCGCTGGCCCAGAGCGTGCGCGTCAAAGACTTCTGGCTGCTGGCGGGCAGCTTTGCCATCTGTGGCGCCACCACGGTCGGGCTGATCTCGGTCCACCTGATCCCCGCGTCTGTCGAACACGGATTCGACGAAGTGACCGCGGCGGGCATGTTGGCCGCTATGGGTGCGTTCGACCTGGTGGGCACCACGCTGTCGGGCTGGCTCACCGATCGCATCGACGCGCGCAAGCTCCTGGTCTGGTACTACACGCTGCGCGGGATCGCGCTGCTGTTCCTGCCCGCGGCGTTCGCCAGCGGTGCGCCGGCGCTGGCCGCCTTCGTCGTCTTCTACGGGTTGGACTGGGTGGCGACTGTGCCGCCCACGGTGCGCCTCGTGGCCGATCGCTTCGGCAAGGAGCGCGTGGGGCCGGTGTTTGGCTGGGTCTTCGCCGCGCATCAGATTGGCGGCTCGTTCGCCGCGCTGGCCGCCGGCGTGGTGCACACGTGGCTGGGCGACTACCTGGTGGCCTTCCTGACCGCCGGCGCGCTGTGCCTGCTGGCCTCGGGGCTGATCCTGAGTCTTGGCCGCTCGGCAGCGCGCGTCCCGAGTCGTGAGCCACTTGTAGCCGCTTGATGTAATTCCGCTCGGTAGACTACCTCTCGCGAGGTATGGCCGCTGCTGTTGTCGACGATACGCGCGTAGAGACGCCACCGCGGCCCAGGGCTCGCGACTGGCGCACCACGACGTCGCTGCTGATCATCGCGGCGGTCGGGCTGGTCGCCGCCGCGCTGCGCTTCTATCGCATCGACGCCCAGAGCCTCTGGTATGACGAAGGCATCAGCGCGCACCAGTTGACGCGCTCGTTTCCCGAGATCATCGGCGCGGCGGCCATGGATACCCACCCGCCGGGCTATTACTGGACCCTGAAGGCCTGGGCCGAGGTCTTTGGCGCATCCGAGCTGGGCTTGCGCTCGTTGTCGGCGGCGTGGGGCGTCGGCATGGTCGTGCTCACCTTCCTGATCGCGCGCCGACTGTTCGGCACGCTGGTGGCGAGCGTCGCGGCGCTGCTGCTCGCCGCGGCGCCCCTGGCCGTCTACTACTCGCAAGAGGTGCGCATGTACTCGCAGGTCACCGCCCTGGGCCTGCTGGCGGTGTACGCCTATACGCGTCGCACCGATTGGCTGTACGCACTGGCGGGCATCGCCACGCTGTATTCCCAGTACCTGGGCATCGCCGTGCTCGCCGCGCTCAATGTGCACGCGGTCATCACGTGGCGCAGTCGCACGCGGCGGGAATGGATCACCTGGCTGGCGGCCAACGCGGCGATCGGCCTGGCGTTTCTGCCGTGGCTCCCGACGTTCATCGACCAGCAGTCCCACGCGTTGAACACCAGCCCACGCACCGCGACGGGCCTGGTGCTGGGCACACTGGCGGCCTACGGTGGAGGCGTCGCCAGCAGCGACCTGCTGGTTTGGGGTGGTGGGCTACTCGTGGCTCTGGCGGCGGCGGCAATTGTCATTACCGGCACCGGCCGCAGTCGTCACGAGATTGAAAACGTGGCGCTGGCCGCCCTGGTGTGGCTGCTGCCGATGGGTCTCGTCATCGCCCTGGGCTTCCGCTCAGGCCTGTTCGAGATTCGGTATCTCGTCGTGGGCTTGCCGGGTTTGTTGATGCTCACGGCCCTCGGCATTGTCCGCATCGCTCACCGGCCGGTGCTGGTGCCAGTGCTGACGTGCATCGCCCTGGTACCGGCCTATTTCGGGCTGTCCGCTCAATATTTCGACCCGTCGCTGGCGCGCGACGATTATCGCGGCCTGGTGGCGACCATCGAGCGCGAGGCCCAGCCCGGCGACGCGATCGTGCTCGTGGCGCCCAATCAGACCGAGATCTTCGACTACTACTACCACGGCGACCTGCCCACGATCGGCCTACCCGCCGAGCGCCCGATCGACGCCGACGACACCACGAACCGCCTGGACGCCATTCGCGCCCAGTACGGGCGGATTTGGCTGGTATCGTGGGCGATGGACCAGGCGGATCCCAAAGGCGTGATCTCCGACTGGCTGGCCACCAACGGCTTCGAGGCCACACATACCTGGTACGGGTCGGTGCAGCTCGAGCTGATCGGATTCCCGTTGGCGGGGGTCACCACCCAGAAGGTGGACGCCAAGCTCGACAACGGCATCGTGCTCGACGCGTACCGCATTGGCTCGCGATCGCTGCGGCCGGGTGACACGCTCGACCTGCAGCTGGTGTGGCGCGCGGCCGGTGGGCCGACGACAGAGCGCTGGAAAGTCTTTACCCATCTCCTGGATGCGCATTCCGGGGTGGTTGCCCAGCGCGACGCCGAGCCTTCGGACAACCTGCGGCCGACCACGGGCTGGAAGAAGGGTGAGCAGATCGAGGACAACTACGGCATTGCCATCCCCGAGAACCTTCCCGCGGGCACCTACACGCTGGAGATTGGCATGTACGACGGCGACAAGCGGGCGACCTTCGACGACAAGGACGATCACCTGGTGCTAGGGCAGATCGACGTCGCTCCCTAGGTCAGCGTGGCAGGGCGATCTTGAAGGTGCTGCCCTGCTCGGGGGTGCTCTCGGCCCAGATGCGGCCGCCGTGCCGCGTCACGATCTCTCTGGAGATGTACAGCCCGAGCCCCATGCCGCTGTTGCGGCGTGAGACGGGATCCTCCGCCTGGTAAAAGAGCCCGAAGATCGCCTCGAGCTGACTCTCGGGAATGCCCATGCCCCGATCTGCCACGCTCAGCACCACTTCGTCCACGGCCTCGCGCAGCTCGACGCGGATCGTGCCGCCGTCCGGCGAAAACTTGATGGCGTTGGAAACCAGGTTGTCGAGCACCTGCTCCAGGTGATCGCGATCGGCGACCAGCGGTTCGCTCACCTGGTCGAGGTCGACGACGATGGCATGCGTCGTGGTCGTCATCTGCAGGCGATCGGCGACGTCTTGCACCAGCCGTGACAGGTCCGTCGGCGCCCAGTGGAAGTCGAGCTTGCCCGATTCGATCCGCGAAACGTCCAGCAGCTCGTCGATCAGCCGCCCCAGTCTCGCCGTCTGTGAGTTCAGCAGCTCGAGCCGCTCGAGATGCCCGCGCTGCTCGGCATACCACTCCTCGGCGTCCGGTGGGCCGAGCTCGAGTCGACGCCGCATGCGTCGCAGCAACACCTGCGACAACCCCGAGATCGACGTCAACGGTGTCTTCAGCTCGTGTGAGGCCATCGACAGAAAGCGCGACTTGAGCCGATCCAGGTGCTGGACCTGTTCGAGATTGTCCTGGAGCTCGGCAGTGGCTCGATCGATCCGCCCCTGCAGCTCGGCGTTCATGCGCTGAATGGTCGTGTTGGCATCCTGGAGCTCGCCCAGCCGCTTCTTGAGCTGAACGCCCAGCTGCCGTCGCTCGATCCCGCGCGCGACGACCACGCGCAGCTCCTCCACGTCACACGGCTTGATGAGATAGTCGTACGCACCCTCGCGCAGGGCCTTGATGGCCGACTCGAGCGAGGCGTAGCCGGTCAGGACGATCGACACGGCATCGGGCTGTACGCGGCACATCTCGCCGACGATATTGAGTCCGTCCGCATCGTCCAGCCGCAGGTCGGTCAGGACCAGGTCGAACTCTGATTCGTGGAGCTTGCGGATGGCATCGGCGCCGGAGGTCGCGATGGCTACCGAGTAGCCATCCATTTCGAGGATGGCGCCCATGGTGATGGCCACGCTCTCCTCGTCGTCGACGACCAGCAAGCTACCCGTCGCCATGTTCGGCCGGGCCTCCAATGGGCAGGGTGACGCTAAAGGTCGTACCCCGCCCCGGTCGACTGCGTAGCTTGATCGATCCACCGTGGGCCTGGACGATGCCCTGTGAGACCCACAATCCCAGTCCAGTTCCCTTTTCGGCCTTGGTTGAGAAGAACGGTTCGAAGATATGCGGCAGGTGCTCTTCGGGGATGCCGCCGCCAGTATCGCGAATCTGGATGTGAATCGAGTCAGACATCAGGAACTCGGGGTCGGCCCCATGCGCCACCCGCGTCGAGACGTACAGGGTCCCGCCATCTGGCATGGACTGCTGGGCGTTCAGCATCAGATTGAGCAGCACCTGCTTGATCTGGTCGGCCGAGGCGATGACCGGCGGCAGGGTCGGATCCAGGTCCATCTCGAGCGCGATGCGGCTCTGGCGCAGGTGCTTTTCGATCAGGCTCTCGGTGTCCTCGATCAGTCGATTGATGTCCGTCGGCTCCATCTTGGGCGGTCGGTAAAAGCCGAGCATCTGGCGCAGGATGCGGGCGACGCGATCCGTCTCGCGCGTGGCGATCTGCAAGAACTTGGCGTTGGGATCATCTGGCGAGGTCTTGTTGGTCAGCAGGTACAGGGCGTTCTTGATCGCTTCGAGCGGGTTGTTGATCTCGTGGGCAATCGAAGCTGCCAGGCGACCCGTCGCGGCGAGCTTTTCGGAGTCGAACAGGATCTGCTCGATACGCCGCCGCTCCAGCTCGCGCAGCCGCGAGACGTCCTGCAGGTCGGTGATGTTGGTAAGGACCGCGACGGTGCCACGCTCACCGCTCAGGTCGTTGGTCGCCGGCAGTGTGCGCATCTCGAAGAGCAGCTCGGTGCCTTCGAGGGGATCGACCAGCGTCAGGTCATGCGTCGAGCGGCCAGCTGTCTTCAACGCAGCCGAAAACAGGACGGTGTTCGACTCGACGGCGCGGCGTCTGCCCTCGCCGTCCTCGGGCGAGGACTTGAACAGCGACTCGGCCCGCGTGTTCTGGAGGATGACCGCGCCGTTCGCGTCGATCAAAATGACCGGCTCCGCGCAGCCGTTGATCATCCAGAACAGCCATTCCTTGTCGATAGCAGCGCGGGCAGGCGGGTCCGAGCCGTGGAGCTCAGTCGTGGACAATCTGCCTCCTGGACCTCGCCCCTATCTCTCTTAAGCGCCGTGTTCGGCAGTGTGCAACACCGCAGATCGTAACACCAGGACCACGACTGACCTGGCTAAGTGGTGGTTAGCGCTTCGCGGGACAGGTTGTCAGCGCCGAGACGTTCCAGCGTGGTGTGGCGACTCGCGAACTGTCGCGCCGAAGGCTAGCGGGGGGTCGCCGCGGGAAGGAGCGACCGCAGGGAGCGACTGGCGGCGGGGGGCGGCAGCCCCCTGACCCGGTGCGCTAGCACCCAGCGGTGCATGCACCGCTGGGCACCAGGGCGCATGCGCCCTGGTGAGGAGTTCGCGCATGCGCGAACTCCCTCCAAAAAATGAGACCAGGCGTGGGCAATGCGTACCTGCAACCAGGCTCGCGGTCGGCCGAGCTCTGGCAGCGCGCGCGGGCGGTCATGCCTGGCGGCAACTCGCGCACGACCG
>JAFAWJ010000967.1 GCA_019242065.1 Chloroflexota bacterium | reverse complement strand
CTGTCACCGCGACCGACTATCAAGCCCTGAACGTCGTCGGGCCGGGATCCGTTGTGCTGTTCTCCGCTCAGCTTGGCGACCCCGACTCGACGGGCCAGATGGCCAACGATCCCGAATTACAGAAATGGCTGGCAGCCCACCAGGATGTCACCCAGATCGTGCGCATGTGGCCCGTCAAAAGCCCCGACGATCCAGCCGAGCTGGCCCGACGCATCGTCGGCCTGCACGAGCGCTTCCCCTGGATGAAGTGGTTCCAGATCGCCAACGAGCCCGACATCGAGTGGCCGGCCGCCAACTGGCGGGCCGTACAGGGCTGGACCGAGGCTGTGTGGTTGGACGTCAACTGGTACCGGCAGCATGACCCCGGCGCGAGCGATATCCGGCTGTTGTTTCCACCGTTGGCGCAAGGCTCGAAGCTGGACCCGGAGCACGTGGGCTACGACGCGTTGCGGCCGGCGATCGAGCTCTTTCTCGACAACGGCGATGGTCTGGCCGGTCACGAATACTGGGACCGTGGCAACGTGTACCTGGTCGAGGACGAGTGGCCGGCGTGGCTGCAAGCTCGCCTGAGCAGGGTGCCGTTCTTTGTCACCGAGTGCGGCCGCCGTCCAGGAGCCCAGAACGGCTTCCCGGACGCCGCGCTGGGCGACGAGCTCGCGTCCTTCGCGCGGCGTACCCGCGCCCAGGTGGTCGCGCCATTCGTGCTGTCCAGCCCGAACGGCATGTTCGATCAGTTCGACTTCGTCGATCGTAATGGCCAGATGCGACCGGCGCTCTTCGCCTGGGGCGTGCTCGGCCCGTAGAGGGCCGCCTCGTCAGCCGGACTGGTTCGTGCGCGTTCCGCACGACAGCGTCTGAAGCCGCAGCTCGGCCCTGGCCGCGCCATTAGTTTCTCGGCCGACGTCCTCAACCGCCTGGTACAGCGGCCGTGCGTCCGAGCACTCGCCCATCAAATCGTAGGCCCAGGCCTCCAGGAACTTGGCCTGCGTCATCCAGTTCGTATCCGGATACTCTCGCTGCAATTGATCCAAATTGCGGATCGCTCCCCGCGGATCGACCTGGGTACTCAGACTGAGCTGGCCCACTTCGTAGATCGCGTCGTCGGCATCGCTGCTGTTCGGATACTGCGCCGCGACCTGCAGGTACGTGCGGACGGCGTCTTGCGTGCGCCCGAACAGATGGTAGTTTCGCGCCTCAAAGAAGAGTCGGTGGCCGGGCGCGCGATAGTCGTCAAAGACCTGCCCATCACTCTCGACGTACTGCGGCGGCGGCAGACGCAAGTACCCGTCCTGAATGCGGTCGACAACGCCATCGGGTAGGGACGCCAGCGCGTCCGCCGCCGTGGCCACCAGGCGCCGCCGCCAGGACGCGTTGGAATCCACCACCGCTACCGGCTGCGCATGCTGGTACCAGGCGCCGTTGAGCGCGCTGAAGTTGACCAGTGACGGATCATTGGCGACGTCCTGGGCGGTGGCGACCTGTCCGTCAGCCAGGCGCGGGATCCACCCGTAGAACGGGTCGAACACCCGCCATTCGTTGTCGAAATACAGCTCGGCTTCGCTCGATGGCGAGGTTCCGTTCGAGTCCTGCAGGAACAACAAGCGACCCGGTACGCCGATTTCTCCGGCCAGCTCGGTCAGCGCCCAGGCGGCCTGGTCGCACGATCCAAAGCCACGGATCAGGACATCTGCTGCGGAATCGTCCACGAGTGGCAGGGGCTGGGGTTCGCGCACGTTCAGGTACACGAACCTGTTCAGTTGCTCCAATGCCGTCTGTTGATCTGGAGCGCCGCGCGTCACACGTCGGGCGACGACGGCGTACACCAGGTCACGGTACAGCAGGTGGTCCCAGCCCGCGTACACCGCAAGCGTACCGCCGGCGATCAGCAACACCAGGAGCAGGCCAACACCGCGGATGATCCACCGCACGCCAGGTCCACCCTAGCAACGCCGGGCTGACGGATCCCAGTAAAGCAGGCAATTTGTACAATTCTGTACAGGCGCCCATGCAGGATAGACCCGGCTTGACGCCGATCCCCGTCAACGCACGCGGGCTCGCCTTCGCGGCGCTCAAGCACGGCGATTTCCGCGCCTACGTGAGCGGTGCGACGTTCTCGATGATGGCCGACAACATCGAGCACGTCATCACCTACTGGGTTCTCTGGGAGAAGTTCCAGTCGCCGCTGCTGGCCGGCTTCGCCGTGGTCAGTCACTGGGTGCCGTTCTTACTGTTCTCGGTGTACTTCGGAGCCCTGGCTGACCGTCACGACAGTCGGCGCGTGATCCAGGTCTCCCAGGCGCTGTTCATGCTCGTGTCCATCTCGTGGGGCGTGCTCTTTTTGACCAACCAGCTCCAGATCTGGGAGGCGGTGGTGCTGCTGATCCTGCATGGCCTCGCCGGTGCCATGTGGACGCCTGCCGAACAACTGGCACTGCATGACATCGTCGGACCTCAGCATCTGCCGAGCGCGGTCCGCTTGAACGCGACCGGACGGAATATCGGCATCCTGTTCGGTCCAGCTGTCGGTGGAGCGTTGCTGTTCCTGGCCGGTCCCACGCTGGGCATCATGATCAACGCGCTGATTTATCTGCCGCTCAGCATCATCGTCCACCGCATCCACCTGGAGCACCGCCTTTCCAATGAGGTGCGCGGGACGAGCTTGCGATCCGCCTGGCACGCGCTGGCGCGCGGCACCAGCAACCGCGTGATTCTGCTGATGACCGTGGTGGCGGGCGTAACCGCCGCGTTCATTGGCAACTTTCAGCCGCAAATGCCGGACTTCGCGGCCAGACTGTCGAACGGGGACCCTGGCTTCACGTATTCCGCGCTGCTGATGGCCATGGGTGCGGGGTCGGTCCTCGGCGGAGTTCTGCTGGAAGTCACGCATTTCGTGCGCATCGACGAGCGGACGGCCGTCATCTTCGCGGTGATCTGGGCGCTTAGCACGTCGGCATTTGCGTTTACGCAGAGTTTTACGCTCGCGCTCGGGCTGCTGTTCGTGGCCGGTGTCTCGCGGTTGGCGTTCGGAGCGATTGCCCAGACGCTGGTCCAGCTCCAGTCTCCACGTGATTTGCGGGGCCCGCTGATTGGTGCGTTCCTGATGACCCAGTTAGGAATGCAAGCCGTGTGTGGGCTCACGCTGGGTGTCTTCGGCACGGCCTTCGGCCTGAACGCGGCCTTGACGCTGGCGGGTCTGGCCGCCGGCGGACTGAGCCTGGTGGCGTTCCTGGTGTTGCGCCCGTCGCCCATGACGCCGTCGGGGAGGCCCGTGCCGTCCGAGCTGGTTGCCCAGTGACCTGCGGAGCTCGCCGGCTATCGGTAACGTGGACGACTGATGATACGTGCGACGAACGAACGGGTCTTTGTCGCGGGCGCGGGCGGCGCTATCGGCATACGCCTGGCACCCCTGCTGGTGCGCTCCGGCTTTGGCGTGACCGGCACCACGCGCTCAGCCGCCAGAGCTGCGCAGCTCGCGGAGCTGGGCGTCCAGCCGGTGATCGTGGACGTCTTCGACGCACCTGCGCTGG
>JAFAWJ010000468.1 GCA_019242065.1 Chloroflexota bacterium | reverse complement strand
ACCGAAGCTACCCGCGTGGCACCAGGTCAGGTCACTGATCCTGGCGTTTGCGACTGCCATGGACAAAGGCGTGACAAATCCGTCATGAGGCGCGCGCCACTGGTAGGCTGCTGGTAGTGCCTGACGATAACGCCTCGGATGCGCCGCTGTACAACACCGCGGCGGTTGTGCAGCGCACCGGCGTACCGGCGACCACCATCCGCGCATGGGAGCGGCGCTACGGCTACCCGTCGCCCGAACGCGACGCGGGCGGCCAGCGACTGTATTCGGAACGCGACATGGCAGGCATCCGCTGGCTGAGCGAGCAGACGTCACAGGGCGTTGCCATCAGTCGCGCCGTCGCGATGTTGCGCAACGGCTACGCCGCCCCGCCGCCCGCGAACGGGGCGCCGGCGGCCGCACCGCGCTCGTTCGCATCCTTGCGCTCAGAAATACTCAGCGCGCTCCTGGCGCTGGACCCGAGCCGAGCGGAAGCGACCCTCGCGGAAGCCTTCGCCCTGTATTCGGTAGAAGACGTCTGCCTGCAGGTTTTCGAGCCAGTGCTGATCGAGGTCGGCGATCGCTGGCACGCCGGCGAGCTGTCGATTGCGGCCGAGCACTACATCACCTCGTTTATCCGAACCAGATTGTTTGCGCTGTTGAACGCGTATCAGCGGCCGGATGGTGACGGACCGCTGGTGTTCACCGCGTGCGGGCCAGACGAGTGGCACGAAGTGGGCATTGTGCTCGTCTCGATTTTCCTGGCGCGGCGCGGAATTGCGGTGCGATATCTCGGACCGAACCTACCCCTGGAGGCGCTGGCAGATCTTGTCGCACAGCAACATCCGGCGGTGGTGGCGCTGTCGGCACAGAGCCGTGAGACGGCGCGTGCGCTCAGGGGCGTGACGCGGATGCTTGCGCAAGGTCCAGGTTCCCACCCGCGCGTGGTCTTAGGTGGTCAGGCCTTCAACCGCGATGCGGCGCTGCGCGAATCAGTCGACGGTATGTACGTGGGACCCAACGCGGATGCGGCCGCGGATGCGATCGCGAGCCTTGTTGCCGGCGGAAACGGGCCGCCGGGCCCACGCCCGCACTCAGACGGTCGGCGTCGATAACTCGCGCACGCTCGACTCGAGCCGAGCCAGCGTGGCCGGCCGTTCCCGTCCCCGGCGAGCATGCCGCACCGCCGGTCCGAAGCGGAGCCAGACCCTCCAGCCGACCCCATCGCGCCTGGCGTACACCAATCCGACGGGAACCAGCGGCACCTCTCGGGCTGCGCGTTCGGCAAGCACCAGGCAGCTAATGTCGAAGGGCAGGAACGCTTCATCCGCCGACCGTCTCGACGGTCGCGGATCGATGGCGGGGTAACCCTCTGGAAACACCAGCAGCACGTGACCTTCGTCCAACAGCCGCAGGCTGGCGCTGTAACCCTGGCGATTGAGCTGCCAGGCGCTTGCGTGGCGCCAGACCATCGGCCAGCGCGCGGCCGCCGCCAGTTGGTGCATGAGCGCGAGGCGCCAGGGTCACCCAACCAGTCCGCGGCGATGAGCACGTGGACCTCGCGCGATACGCTGGCCAGGATAGCCACCGCATCGTAGAGGTGGTGATAGTGGCGCGCCACGAGAATGGCCGGTCCGTGTTGAGGGACGTGCTCCAGCCCGCTGACGTGCAGGTCAAGGTTCCGCTTCTGACGATGGCGCGTGCTGTCTGGCGCCGACTCCAGGCGCCAATGCGCTGCGCGAGTGAGTCGCTCACACACGCCCCGCCAGCGGCCGGACCTCGCGCCACCGTCAGCATTACACGGCCGGGCGAAAGCGCAGCAGCCGAAACGTGCTTCCTCGCCAGCCGAGGGCGATGGCTCCGCATCCCGCTGCGAGCGCCAGGCCAATGGGTACCCAGACGTCTCCCGCGGCGCTGAGCACGATGGCAAACGCGAGATTCAACACGTACACCGTCAACGGAAACCCGGCTGGAATGACCGGTGGATCCGAGCGCCACAGCCAGCGGCTCAGGCCCATGAACAAGGCACCGGTTGCGGTCCAGCCGGCGAAGTTCTGAACTGGCATCCCAAAATATGGCCCGGATTGGTGCCAGATCCAGAAGTTCAGCGCCAGTCCCGGATGCGCCATGGCCGGATCGAGGACGAGATCCCACGCGGTCAGCAGATACACTCCCATGACCACGCTCCAGACCGGCTGGCGCCTGGCCAGAAGGCTACCCAGCATGAACGACGCCAGGCCCATATAAAACCACGACAGCGGAATGGAGAAGGGCACGCGACCCAGCACCTTGTAGCCGAGTCCGCTCGTGTATTCGTAATTACCAAACGGATACCCGGTACCGGTGCCGATCAGTTCAGCGCTCACCGACAGGCCGCACGCGAGCACAAAGAAGATCAGCGTGCGCCGCCAGCCGAGCGTCACGAGCGAAAACGCGAACATGGCCGCTGCACCGAGCACCATGTGCAGCGATCCGGAGTACTGCATTCCGAACGCGAACACCTGCCGTCCGAGCGGACTGGAGGACCACAGCTCCGGGTGCGGTAATGCGATCAGCATGCCGCCGAGACCAAACACGAGCGCCACGGCGTGGCCGATGAGGAGAAAGCGGGCGACAGTCATGCGCTGATAATCGAGCCTTTCTGACGAACATATGATCGCTCGCGCCAGGTGTGGCGCGGAACCAGCGCGCTGCGCCACAACGCCAGCGCAACTGGAACATCGCTGAATGGAGACAACCAGTAACTCCAGGGTCGTTCGACGTAGGCTCGGGCGATGCCGCACAGCACGCCGATCCGCATCGCCACCAGCCAGAGATTTACCTGGCGCAACAATCCATCCGGTCGAAGCAGGAGAACCACAAGCGGCAGCGCCTGAACCAGCAGGACTTCCATCAATCCAAGCCAACCCGGCAGACCGAACAGCGCATCGCGCGTCGCCAGCGAGCGTGGCCAGTTGTTCCATGCCTCGCGCCAGTCGGCATACATTTCGGCTTCGACCAGGTCATCGGCTTCGAAGAAGCCAACTCGCTCGCCCGTGCTGGCTGCCAGACGCGCCAGCGTCACGTCTTCGCATAGTGACCCCCGAGCGGCCTCGAAGCCACCGAGCACGCGCAACAGGTCTCGCCGAAACAAACAACCACTGACAGTTGGCCATCGCCTCGGCCGGGCTCGACGATGCGCCGTTGTGGCGTCCGAACCGATACACCAGGCTGGCCAACATCGCCGGGTGAAGCAGCCCTTCAACCGTGCCGAACACAGACTGCCGGGTGGCCACACTCAGCAGACGTAGTTCCTGTTCACGTGCGGCTGCCGCCAGCCCGGGCGCGGGGGCCACGTCAGCATCAAGCGTCAACACCCACCGCGAGTGTGTGTCGAGCGCCTGCTCGGCGTGATGCAGTCCCCAGACTTTGCCGTTCCAATCTCCCGGGCGGGACCCGCCTGGATCAGGCGAATGCGGCCGTCGCGGTGGGCATACTGACGCACCAGGTCGCACGTGGCGTCCTGGGAACCGGAGTCCACCACCAGGATTTCGCCGACTTCCGCGCCCTGCGTAACGAGTCCGTCCAGACACCGACCCAGTCGCGTGGCTTCATTCAGCACCGGCACGACCACGCCAACGCTGCCCACCCAGACGACCGCCTGAGGTGCCGGGCGGATTGGCGCACTTCGGCCGGGTCTCAGCAGGCGCCATGCGACGCGAACGCCGAGTACCGCCTGGACCAGCGCCAACAACGCGCCCATCCGAAGACGGCTCACGCCGCGGCGACCTCGGGAGCCAGTCGCGGCAGGCTGACCGGCAGTCTCTGAGAGACCAACTCGGCGGTGATCTTCGCCGACAACAACACGCCTGGCAGCCCGGCACCGGGATGTGTGCCAGCACCCACCAGGTACAGACCCGGGATGTCCTCCGAGATGTTGTGTGGACGGAACCAGGCGCTCTGCAGCAGCGTTGGCTCGATGGAAAACGCCGATCCAAGATAGCTAGACAGCTCGTCCCGAAAATCGAGCGGTGTGAACCGTCGTTCCAATCGAATCGCGTGCTCCAGTCCAGTCAGTCCGAAGTCATGCTCGAGGAAGCGCACGATGCGGTCGCGGAATGGCTGCGCTTGAGATTGCCAGTCGACCCCACGCCCAAGGTGCGGCACTGGCGCCAGGACGTACAGGCTTTCGCCACCTGGCGGAGCCATGTTCGGGTCGCTGCGCGTGGGCGCGTGCAGGTACAGGCTCATGTCTGGTGGCAGGCCATGTCCGTCGAAAATGTCTCGGATCAATCCGCGATACCGCGGCGCCATGACGATGGTGTGGTGCAGCAGTTTGTCGGGATATTGACGGTCGAGTCCGAGATACAGGAGAAAGCAGCTCATCGAGTATCGGTAGCGCTGAATGCGTCGGTCGCTCATGCGACTCCGAGAGCGCGGCGGCACGAGCTGCATGTAGGCGGAGGCGACGTCCGCGTTGAGTACCACCGCGGCCGCGTTGAGCGTTTCGCCGTCGGCCAGACGGACTCCGCTCGCACGACCGTTCGTCTCGTCGATCAGCACCTCCTCAACCGGCGACGCGAGCCGAACCTGGCCACCCAGACGCTCAAAGAGCGCCAGCATCGCTTCCACCAGCGCATGCATGCCGCCGCGCGCGAACCATACGCCTCCCTGTCGCTCCAGGTACGGAACGATGGAGTAAATTGCGCTGGCGCGGAACGGATTGCCCCCGATGAAGAGCGGATGGAAGCTGAAGACCGTCCTCAAGCGTGGATCGCGAAAGAAACGCGAGACGAAGCTGTAAACACTCTGGGCCGCGTTCAGCCGCATGAGCTCCGGTATGAGCTTCACAAACGTACTGAAGCGATCGAACGACTGGCCCGCCAGGTCTTCGAACGCGCGCTCGTAAATGTGGCGTGTCGCGCGCATGAACTTTCGGTAGCCCGCGACTCCGTTCGGATCGAATGTTCGGATCTGCGCCTCCACCTGCTCGGAAGTGCCGCCGTAGTCGAAGTGGAGACCGTCGCCGAAATAGATGCGGTAATACGGTGTGAGCAGGAGCAAGTCCACGTCATCTCGCAGCCGCCCGCCGGCGCTGGACCACAAGTCCTCCAGCAAGTGTGGCGCGGTGATGATGCTCGGTCCCATATCGAAGGTGAAGCCGTTTGCCTTAATTTGACCGGCGCGTCCGCCAGCTTGCGCGCGTTTTTCGATGAGTGTGACCTGGTGGCCCGCCGCCTGCAGGCGAATAGCACTTGCCAGCCCTCCAAACCCCGCGCCCACCACGATGACCTGTGATCGCCTCACGGGCGCACCACGTCCGGCGCGAGCCGACCAGCCTGGAAGGTTCGAGAACGGAACGCCAGCCACCATCGCACGGTGGAGCTGAGCTTCAGCCAGCTGGAGGTCGCTGCGCGGCGCGAAAACACGTCGTAGTCCGCGGCTTCAACAGCATCCAGGATGGCTGCATACAACCTGCCAGCCACCAGGATGCCGAACCTGACCTCCGGCGACAGCCGCCACACGCCCTCCAGGCCACTCGCATAATGCGCTCGCGCCCGCCGCACCTGGGAGCGCATCAGGTCGCGGAACGGGTCGTCGATCGCCCCCGCACCGTGCGTCGCAACTCTGGAGCCCACCCACAGCAGGTGCTCGCGCGAGGAGCCGTGCGCGGCGAGCTCGTCGGCAGGCAGGTACAGTCGCCCGATGCTCACGTCCTCCCAGAGGTCGCGCAAAATGTTGGTCAGCTGCATCGCAATCCCGAGGTCAACCGCTGCCGCGCGAGCCAGTGGCTCATCGCCTGCTCCAAGCACATGGCACATTGCGAGACCGACGCTCGAAGCGACGCTGAAGCAGTACTCGCGGAGGTGCGGCCAGGACGCCACCTCGCGCGGCTCCAGGTCGGAAGCGACTCCGTCGAGCAACAGGTGCAGGTAGCGCGCGGGTAGACGATGCTCGACGAGCAAGGCTGCGACCTGCGCCGCGAGCAGCGGGTCGGGCGCGTCGTCCGCTGACCCGGGTGAGTCCAGCCACGCGTGCCACGCGCGCAAAACCGACCGGATCTGATCGACTCCCAGTGAGTTGGGTTCGTCCACGAGGTCGTCCACCGCACGCGCGAATGCATACAGCTGGCTGACCGAGGCGCGCCTGTCGGCAGGCAGCAGACGTGCGGCGAACCAGAACGTGCGTGCCCGCGACCGAAACTCCGGGCGAGCGATCATGCCGCGTCCTGCTTCGCGCGTCGCTCGACCAGCCAGCGCGGCGGACGGCCACGCCGCGGCGTCTCCTCCAGCAGGTCAAACCGTGGCTCCTGCCGACGGGTGACGACCTCCAGTCCTTCCAGGAGCAGTGAGCCGCCACCGCAGCGTGGACAGCGGAGACGCTGCCACATCACTTGTCGAGTCCCGGAGTCGTCGGCCGGAGTGAAATGAGCAATCGGCGGCAGTCCGGCGGTCGATGGACTCTCCAGGGTGCCACACGTATGGCCACACAGGTAGCAGTTCAATGTCGCGGTGAGCACACGCTCTCGTTTCGGAGGGTTGGGCTGGTCGCTCGCGGACGAGATCGGGGTCATAAGATCTCCTCGATAGTCCGGTGGCCGCTCAGACGGACCACACGGGAGTCAGTCGCGTAGTACCTGACAGCTGCACCAGCACTTCGCGGTTCGGGCGTGCTCCATCCAGCTCGACCAGGAATAGCCGCTGCCATGTGCCGAGGGCCAGCGCTCCATCGAGCACCGGCACGCTTTCACTGGAGCCCAACAGCAGCTGCAAACAGTGCGCGTGACCGTTGGGTCGCTCGTCCGGATGCATGTGGTGCGTGCGCACGTGGAAGTCGTTGTGGCGATAGTGCGCGTTGGGCGCCGCGAGGCGGGCCAGGAAATCGCGCAGGTCTTCGAGCAGCAGCGGCTCGTTTTCCTGGATGCGTACGGCGGCGGTGGTGTGGCGTGAAAGCAACAGCACCTGACCGTTTCTCAGATTGGCCTGGCGAACGAGATCGGCGACGGGGTCGGTGATATCGATGAGCTCGATCGGGTGGCGGCTGGCGACGCGCAGGATGCGCACCTGGTCCACACGATCGGCGCGCGCGGGGGCGGGTACAGCGGCGTCGAGGCGACTCAACATATGATGTACAAATCATATACACATACGACGCATACCGTCTACCAATTGTCGCGACTGGCGACCCTGCTTGGCCTGTGCATCTGCCCACATGCGTGGGTCAGCTCGCGTGCAGCGAGGCGCGGTCTGGTTCCCACGGGCGTGCCCGTGCCCACCCCTCGACGGGTGGCGATTATCCGTGCAGCCGCGGACCTGCCGCGGCCGCCAAAGGTTGCTCGAGCGCGCCTGGTTCGAGGGGCCAGGCGCGGACGGACGTCAGCTACATCGAGGCAAACGCCGGCGGGCGAGCCGGCGCCCCGCCCGCCACGCCAGCTACCGAAAGCGCTCAGGCGTACCGCTCGGGCTGCAGCTCGTTGATCTTGACCAGCTGCCTGTCAGGACTCTTCACCAGCAGCTGCCCACCAAACTGCGTCTCAGCAAGTGCTCCGAACGATCTCGGCCGCCGAGTCCCGCAGGCGCGCGTCGATCACAGCCAGTTGGTCATCCGCGACAAAATTCAGCTCGACATTGCCCGCATCCTGGTGGGGGTTGGGAGCGTGCGCGAGCAGCCCGAGCTCCCCGCCCGCTATACGCATCATCACCCGGTCGCCATCGCGACTGCCCTCTTGCATAGCTCCGCCGAGCAGCTCGTAGAAGTGCACGGCACTGGCCATATCCTCCACATGCACCAGCGGCTGCAAACGGAGTCGCGACGGAGCAGCCTCAGGCTGCACGTCGGCTGAGGTCATCTCTGGTCCAAGCCGAGGACACGATGTTGGCGGCCCAGTCCGTGACCGGCTGTGCGCCGAAGCCGTCCTGTTGGAGCTCTTCCACGACCAGCACCGGCATGAGCTGGTCGATGCCCATGGCCAGCCGCGCGCAGTCGCGATAACCCTCTTCAGCTAACTCCTCGGTGTCGTGATCGCCCAACCCGCGGGCCGTGCTCATCAGCATCAACCAGGACACCGAGCAGTGACTCACGAAGGTGTAGTCGTCGCGCACCGACTTCGAGACAGCCTCGCTGCGCATCTGGTTGTAGACGCCAGCAACAAAACCCGCCACGCTGGCGGCGGCGTCCTGAACACCGGTCGTCGGACTGGACCCAAGAATATCCAGTCGCGCAGCCAGCAGCCGCTCGTGGTTCTCGAGCGTGCTGCGCAAATCGGCGATGAACGCAGC